>NZ_JBNPLS010000020.1:0-48997 GCF_050313595.1 Desulfovibrio sp. SGI.169
GTGGCCAGATCGTATCCAAACTCATGGGCCACAGCACTCCCACCATGCTCCTCGCGCATTATCAGTATGTAATGGATGCGCAAAAGCGGGCGGCTGTTGTGGAAGCTTTGCCGGATATCTGGCATGTGCCCAAAAATATGTGCACAAAACAAAAGGCACTTATGCAATCAACATAAGTGCCTGAAATATTGGTGCGCCCGGCAGGAATCGAACCTGCGGCCTACAGCTTAGGAGGCTATCGCTCTATCCGACTGAGCTACGAGCGCGTTGCCCCCTTGTAGGGATTCTTAATGCGCATGTCAAGAACAGGCCCGACGCCCTCTGCATACGGGGAGCGGGATGCTGCAAAAAGCGGTGGAAGTCGCGCGCGTCTCAGACCAGCCCGCTCTCTTCGGCCCAGAGCAGCAGGGCGAGAGTTCCCAGGCTGCCGATCAACATCATATAGGCACGCCGGGTGCGCAGCGAAAGCACCGCACCCATCAAGGCCGCCACATACAACATGGGCCAGTTCAGCAGCATAAGACGCGGCAGGGTCTGACACGCCGTCAGGATGGAGAGCAGACAGAAGAGCAGCGCATAGCACAGAACAAATAACAAGAACTGCAAAACGGCCCGGAGTGACATGATGCGCAGCACAGCGCCCGCAGGCGCAAGCGAATGGCCGCCACCGGCGCACCATGATTCCACCCTGTCCACCAGCCGGTTTTCATGGATGCGCAGACTGCGTTCCAAAAAAGCGCCCAGATACGCGGCAAGCATGACCAAAATCAGGGGCAGCAACAGTTCCCCCGGCTGATTCAGATCGAAATGCGCGGCCAGAGGAAAAAGCAGCAGAAAACTCAGACTGCCGAAGGGGGGCACTACACTGCCCAGCTCCAGCACATCCAGCCAGAGTAATTCACATATAATGCCAAGAGACAGGGCCAGTGCCCAGTCAGAAGTGCAGACGCCCGCAATCAGCGCCAGGCAAAGGGGTCTGTCCAGCAGGCCGACAATACAGGAAGAGCGCGCCGCCCCCGCCAGGACAAAAAAAAAGCGTACGGCAACCCTGTCTGCATCAGCTCAGAGAAGTTGATCATAAGAGTCTCGCACGTTTTCAGTAGGCACACAACGAAAGTCCAACTGCACAAGATGTTGTCTGATTATCCGCAAGTCTTCCCTGTCCCGCCCGGAAAGCGCCACATGCGGCAACAACTGCAACTTGTCCGGCCCGTAATGAAGATTGCCCATATTCAACACCGACATTTCAACGCCGTCATCACAAGCCCGGCGGGCGTCCTGACAGTTGGCGAACAGCACAAAACTGTCTTCGCCGCACATATCCAGCGTTGCCGCCAATTCGCATACAGGGATAAAATGAGTGCTTACCCGCTGGGGAACGGCCAGTTCCACAATCTGCTGGCGCAACATATCCGCAGCCAGCTCGTCATTGGCCACAATAAGATGTTTGCTCCCGGTATACGGCAGCCAGGCTTCAATGACCTGACCATGCACCAGGCGGTTGTCCACACGAAACCACATATATCAATCGCCCGATTTGTCGCGGGCCTTGTTGCGCAGCATACTGCCGGCCACCACAATGCCCTTGGCCCCGGCCTCGCCGGCAATCTGGGCCAGCTCATCCAGCGGCTTGTCGCGTGACGTGAAAACTTTCAGCAGCATGGGCAGATTGACGCCCGTGACAACCTCCACCTTATGGCTGCCCAGCAGGGAAAGCGCCAGATTGGTGGGCGTGCCGCCAAACATATCAGTCAAGATGATGACGCCCGCGCCCTTGTCAAGACGCTGGGCCGCATCGTCCAGGCGGCGTACTGTCTCGGAAACTTCATGCGCAACATCAACACTGATGGAACTACAGTCGCTCAACGGGCCCAGAATGAACTCGGCAGTGCGCAGCATGGCTGAACCGTAGTCCGCATGCGCAACCAGAATTATTCCGACTTGTGCCGTCTTGTTTTCATCCGTCATGGCATTCCTCGCGGGTCACAGCCTGCCAGCTTTTTCAGCCAAGTTCAAGATGCCGGTGCTCCAGAGAAGCCGGATAGTCCGCCTGCCGGAGCGCCTGCGCCAGTTCCTCCGCCATAGCCACAGAACGGTGCCGCCCTCCGGTGCAGCCCACGGCAATGGTGACGCGGTAACGGCCTTCGGCCTCCATCAGCGGCAGTATAAAAAGAAGCAGATCCAGCAGTTTCTTGCGAAATTCCACTGCGCTGGCCGAGGCGAAAACATAGTCGGAGACGGCCTTGTCTTTGCCGCACAGCGGGCGCAAATCTTCCACAAAATATGGATTGGACAGGAAACGCAAATCAAAAACCATGTCCGCTTCGCGGGGAACCCCGTACTTGAAGCCAAAGGAAATTACATTGACGCGTATGGCGCGCAAATTTTCCTTGTTGCCGCTCCAGCGCTTCTGAATGGAACGCCGCAGGTCATGGATGGAAAAACGCGAAGTGTCGATGACCAGATCAGCCATTTCCCGCAGGACACGCAGGCGGTTGCGCTCGGCGGCAAGAGCGGCCTCAAGGCCCATGCCCTCGCGTTCCAGAGGATGCGGGCGGCGGGTGGTGGCGTAGCGTCGCATGAGCACCTGCGCCTCAGCCTCCAGAAACAGCAACAGCGGTCGGATGCCCCTGGCGGCCATGACGCTCAACGCATCGTTGATTTCATCCAAAAAATTGCTCTGGCGCATGTCCATGCCCAGGGCAATGCCCCGGAAATGGCTCATGGAAGACCGCTCCATCATGCCGGCCATTTCCGGCGCCAGGCTCGCGGGCAGACCGTCAACGGTAAAATAGCGCAAGTCCTCAAAGACTTGCAGAGCGGTGCTTTTACCGGCGCCGGAAAGGCCGGTGACAATGCAAACCTGCACGGCGCGTGTGGCGGTTTCGGAACCGACCCCGGTCAAATCCGCGCCGGAAGGCTTGCGACAGGGAGCGTGTGGCGTGTTCATGGCATATTCGCGGACGCCGCCGAACCGGAGCGGAAACCCACCGGCCCGGCGGATCAAACATGGCTCAACCTACAGCACGGGGTCAATCAGGGCATAACCGCTGGTGCGACGCCGGTAGACCACATTGACGCGATTGCTTTCAGCATTGAGAAATACCAGAAACTCGCTGCCGATGGCATCCAGCTGCATCAGCGCCTCATCCAGATGCAACGGCTTGGGGGCGAAGCGGTCTGTACCCACCACGGGCTGATTTTCTTCATGCTGGGCTTCCAGGTTATAGGTGAAGACATCCACCTCAGTGTTGCGGGCCTTGCGGCGCTGCTCCTTGACCCTGGAAACCTGCCGCTTGATCTGAGCCTCCACCTTGTCAACCACAAGATCAATGGCCGCATACATATCGGAAGTCTGCTCTGTGGCATTGATGTGCAGCCCCTCACCGCTGACGGTTACTTCGCAGCGGTGGCGGAACTTGTCCACTGTGAGCACGACGTTTACTTCCAGACCGGCGGATTTGCCGTAAAAACGCCCCAGCTTTTCCATGCGGCGGCGGGCATACTTCTTCAGATGATCGGAGGCCTCAAAGTTCTTGAACGCAAAAGATATATTCATGTTTCCTCCTTGGGATTGCAAAGCACCGCTGCGGGATCAGAAGTGCTCCTTGCGACGTGACGACGAGGGAATATCCAGCGCCGTGCGGTATTTTGCCACAGTGCGGCGGGCTATGTTCACTTTCAGGCGTTCCTTGAGCATCTCGCCGATGCGTTCGTCGCTCAGGGGCCCCTTGGGGTCCTCATCGGCAATAAATTTCTTGATCAGGGCCTTGACGCTTTCCGAGCCGACCTGACTGCCGTCATCCAGCTCAAGACCGCTGTTGAAGAAAAACTTCAGTTCAAAAATTCCGTGAGGCGTGGCCACATATTTATTGCTGGTAATTCTGCTGACCGTGGATTCATGCATGCCGATATCATCGGCTATGTCTTTCAGAATCAGCGGAGCCAGCCTGGTGACGCCGTTCTCAAAAAAAGGCCGCTGATGGCGCACAATGCTTTCCACCACCTTGTACAGCGTGCGCTGACGCTGGTACAGGCTCTTGATCAGCCAAGTGGCCGAACGCATTTTTTCTGCAAAGTATTCCTTTTCCTTGTCCGAGGAGCTTCCCATATCCATGTGATAAAGCGAAGAAAGCTGCAACTGCGGCAGCCCGTCCTCATTGAGCAGAATGACGAATTCATCGCCCATCTTGTAGACAAAGACATCCGGACTCACATAGGTGGGTTCGCCGCCGCCGAAACTCGCGCCGGGCAGCGGGTCAAGACTCTGGATGATATCAAGATATTCCTTGAGTTCCTCCATATCTAGCTTGAACTTGCGCAGCAGCGGCTTGTAGCGCTTGGCCTCCAGGTCTTCCAGGTGGGATTGAACCAGCTCAAGCAAGATGGGGTCACGGTCGTAATTCAGGCTTTTCAGTTGTATCAGCAAGCATTCCCGCGCGTCGCGCGCGGCCACGCCCACGGGATCAAACAGCTGCACGCGCTCCAGCACGGTTCGCACCGCGTCGGAAGAAGATTTGGTCATCTCCGCAATTTCTTCCAGCGTGGCCTGCAAATAGCCGGAGGAAGCCAGATTGCCGATAATGACCTCGCCGATTTCTTTTTGCTCGTCGGTCAGTGTGGAGAGACGCAACTGCCAGAGCAGATGCCCTTCCAGAGAAGGCTTGGCGGCATAGCGGGCTTCCAGAGGTGAAATTTCTTCCGAGGCTTCAAACTCGCGCTGCTGCATCAGGCGGGGAGTGCTGGCAAACTCGCCGAGGTAGTCCTCCCACGAGGCGTCCTTGGCCAATTCTTTGTCATAAACCTCCTCTTCAACGCTGTCCCGGCGCTCGCTTTGGGCAGCCGAATCAACAGCGTCATCGCCGGAAGACTCTTCAAGAAAAGGATTGTCCAGCAGCTCCTGCTGAACGGTCTCCAGCAGCTCCAGACGCGAAAGCTGAAGCAGTTTGATGGCCTGCTGCAGTTGCGGCGTCATGACCAACTGCTGGGCCAATTTCAATTGCTGACGAAGTTCCAGTGCCATGACCGCTCTTTTACGCTGACGAGGTGAAATATTTAACAAATTTTCTATTTACAAGAATTGTGCCACATGCTGACAATTTATGCAATAGCCGAAGGCTGCGACAAGATGCGGTGGAATAGGCCCGCGCCGGCGGTTCGCCCAGACCGGCAGTCTGCTGACCCGCGCGCGAAAAGGGAGACGTTTCGCCTCCCTTTTCGCGCCAGACTATTGACGAAGCACGCTTTGCGATGTTTGCGCCGTTCAGGCCGCTTGCGCGGCTGAAAGACACGAAAAGCAGCCGCTTGCGGCGCGGCAAAGCCGCGCCCCGCTCCTGATTTCCGGGGCTGCCGACACAAGTCGGCAGCCCCGGGGAGGCGAAAAGCCCACCTTTGCGCGCTTCAAGCCCGGCGGCGGGCGGCATCCCGCATTCAGGCCCTGGATTGCCCCTTGGCCGCCTTGATGAACTCGCGGAACAGGGGATGGGCCGCCATGGGACGGGACTTGAACTCAGGGTGAAACTGACAGCCCAAAAACCAGGGATGGTCAGGCAGTTCAATGATTTCCACCAGAGAGTCGTCCGGGGCCGTGCCGCTGAAGATCATGCCCTTCTGTCCCAGAATTTCCTTGAAGGCATTGTTAAATTCGTAGCGGTGGCGATGCCGCTCATCCACCATATCCTTTTTGTACGCCTCATGGGCCCTGGTGCCTGGCTGCACCTTGCAGGGGTAGGAGCCAAGACGCATGGTGCCGCCCTTGTCGCTGCTGGCATCGCGTTTTTCCACATTTTTGGTGCGGAAGTCGAACCACTCGGTCATCAGATAAATAACCTTGTGGTCGGACAGGGGATTAAATTCTTCTGAATTGGCATCTTCCAGACCCGCCGCATGCCGGGCAAACTCAATGACCGCGCACTGCATGCCCAGGCAGATGCCAAAAAAGGGCACACGCTTTTCACGGGCATAGCGGATGGCCGCTATCTTGCCTTCCACGCCGCGATAGCCGAAACCGCCAGGCACCAGAATGCCGTCACAGCCCTCGAACACCGAGGCCGCGTTCCGCTCGGTCACATTCTCGGAATTGACGTAACGCAGCTCCACCGCCACGCGGTTGGCCACGCCGCCGTGAATCAGAGCCTCGTGCAGGCTCTTGTAGGCTTCTTTCAGGTCCACATACTTGCCCACGATGGCGATAGTCACCCTGCCCTGCGGGTTGGCGCCGTCGTGAACCAGTTTTTCCCAGGATTCCAGATGCGCGTTGCGCGCGGGCAGGCGCAGCATGATGGCCACTTTCTGATCAAAGCCCTCCTCATAAAACTTGAGGGGCACTTCATAAATATTGTCCACATCCACGGAGGAAAAAACCGCATCCTGATCCACATTGCAGAACAGGGCTATTTTTTTGCGCATTTCCTGAGGGATGCTCTGCTCGCAACGGCAGAGGATAATATCCGGCTGAATGCCGATGGAAAGCAGCTCCTTGACGCTGTGCTGGGTGGGCTTGGTCTTGTGCTCGCCGGCACAGCGCAGATAGGGCACCAGAGTCAGATGAATGTTCAGACAGTTGTCGCGCCCCAGTTCCGAACGCAACTGGCGGATGGCCTCCAGAAACGGCAGGCCCTCAATGTCGCCCACCGTGCCGCCTATTTCGATAATGGCGACATCAGGCGCGTTCTCCCCCTCGGCCAGCGAAAGCACTGTTCGCTTGATTTCATCGGTAATGTGCGGGATGACCTGTACGGTGGCGCCCAGATAGTCGCCATGGCGCTCCTTGGCGATGACATGATTGTAGATGGCGCCCGATGTGGTGTTGTTCTTGCGAGACATGGGCACATTGAGGTAGCGTTCGTAGTGGCCCAGATCAAGGTCGGTCTCAGCCCCGTCGTCGGTCACGAACACTTCGCCATGCTGGAAGGGGTTCATGGTGCCGGGGTCCACATTGATATAAGGGTCCAGCTTCTGAATGGTCACCGAAAGGCCGCGCGTCTGCAGCAGCGCGCCCAGCGAAGAGGCAGCCAGGCCCTTGCCCAGTGAAGACAACACCCCGCCCGTCACAAAGATAAATTTGGTTTTCATGGCCTCCCACCTGTTTTGCTTGAAAGCGCGATTCCGCGTATCCGGTTGCTGATACACCAGATCAATTTTTTTGGCTAGCATTGACTAAGTCTGGCAAGGTACGTAGTGTATTTTTCCCCTTCCGGCATACGTTCCGGCCCGCGCCAGGGGCGTTTCTCCAGGCCGGGCGTCTTTCAGGCTGCTCCAAGGAGGCTCCTCCCGCATGGCTACGGTCAATACACTGGTCATCACCGGCTACGGCACCAATTCGCATCTGGAAACCGCGCATACGGCCCGTCTGGCCGGTTCCGACAGAGCCGACGTCGTGCATTTCTCCGATCTGGTGGCGGGTGACGTGCGCCTTGCGGACTATCATTTTCTGATTTTTCCTGGCGGCTTTCTGGACGGCGACGACCTGGGCGCGGCGCAGACGGCGGCCATGCGCTGGCGCTATCTGAAAGACAGGGCGGGCACGCCGCTGCTGCAAACCCTGCGGGAATTTCTGGATCAGGGCAGGCTGATTCTCGGCATCTGCAACGGCTTTCAACTGCTTGTCAAGCTGGGCGTGCTGCCGTCTCTGGGGGGAACCCGCTTTGAGCGTCAGGCTTCTCTGGGTCACAACGATTCCGCGCGTTTTGAAGACCGCTGGGTGCATCTGCGGCCCAATCCCGACAGCCCTTGCGTCTTTACCAAAGGCTTGCCCTTGCTGGCCATGCCTGTGCGTCACGGCGAAGGCAAGCTCGTCCCCCGTGACGCGGAATGCCTGCGCCGCATTGAGGCAGAACAGCTCATCGCCCTGCAGTATGCCGACCCTGAAAGCGGCGCTCCCACGCAGGAATATCCTCTTAACCCCAATGGTTCGCCGCTGGCCATCGCCGGACTTACAGACCCCACGGGCCGCGTGCTGGGCCTTATGCCCCACCCCGAAGCTTTCCATCATGTGACCAATCACCCCGCCTGGACCAGAGGCGAACTGGACCCGCCGGGAACGCTGCTTTTTGTCAATGCCGTGCGCTACCTGCGCGGTCAGTGAAAATCCGCGTCAGTTGCAAAAATTCACTGCGGCATGAAAATGGCGCATTCCCTTAATGCGGCATTGATTTTGTTGTAATTCAATATGTTAGTGGATTTTACCAGAAGAGTCGCGAATCTTTCCAAGACGGCGACGCCTTGACAGGGCATCTTTTAATGTCTAATATAGTGAGATTCAGCGCAGCATTGTCAGTATAGCATTATAGCCGCGTGGCTTAACCCGTCCGCGTCAGACAAGGTGTGTACAGGCTTGTCGCAAGTTTTGTTTTCTTTTTTTACGCCGCATGATTTTCAAGGCGCTTTCTCTGGCTCCCAGGAAGAAAGTGCCTTTTTTATTAAGGTCAATATCAATGCAACTTATTGAAATATTTAGTGCCATTGAAGAAATTGCTCCCCTGCGGGCCGCCGCGTCCTGGGATGTGTCCGGCTTGCAGGTAGCGGCGCACAGAGCCGATGCCGACGTTCTGGCTGTCTGCCTTGACCCTACGCCCGCCTCAGTGCGTCAGGCTTTGGCATCGGGCGCGCAGTGCATTCTGAGCCACCACCCTCTGGCGCTCAAGCCCGCCCTGCCCCGGCGGCTGGACGCCTATCACGAGGTTTTGCGCCTGCTGTTCGCCGCCGACGTGCCGCTCTACAGCGCTCACACCTCGTTGGACGTCAATGCGAACGGCCCGGCCGGCTGGCTGGCCGACGAACTGGCGCTGCGCAACCTGGCGGTGCTGGAACCCACGGCGTCGCCGCTGATTGATGCCGCGTTGCCCCTGGGTTTCGGCCTGGCCGGCGACCTGCCGACGCCCCTGAGCCTGACGCAGATCGTGTCCGCCCTGGGCCGCCATATCGAATTGTCCACCGCCACGGTCTGCGGCCCCTCGCCGAAAAACATTTCGCGCCTGGCGTACTGCACCGGCTCCGGTTCTTCTCTGCTGCGGGAGGCCCGCGCGTCCGGCGCGCAACTTTTCATCACCGGCGACGTCAAATATCACACGGCGCTGGAGGCCGAAATATGCCTGCTGGATGTGGGGCACCACAGCCTGGAAGAGGAAATGATGCGCCGCATGAGTCAGGTGCTTGCCCAACGGCTTGCCGGCCTGAACATCGTTTTCGTGCCTTCGGCTTCGCCGTTGCGCCCCGCCCTTTTGTCATGACTCCCAGGAGGATTATATGAGCAATGCCGTTTACTTGGATCAAATAAAGCAGTTGCTGGAACTGCAAAAAGTGGATGACGCCATTTTTGCGGTCAGACAGGAGCTGGAGCGCGCGCCCCGAGACCTTGAGGAACTGGAACAGCGCTTTGAAGCCGTCGAGGCCCAGCGCAATCGCGTTCTGGATAAGCTGGCGCACCTTCAGGAACAGCAAAAACGCCTTTCTCTAGAAATTGACGACGATTCCGCCAGAATCAAAAAGAGCAAAAACAAGCTCATGCAAGTGGGCAATACTCGTGAATACCACGCCATGATGCGTGAAATGGACAGTATGGAAAAAGTCAACCGCTCCCGTGAGGAAGAAAAGATGACCCTCATGGAAGAGTTGCAGTTGCAAAACGACACGCTGGCTGAAATAGATCGGGATCACTCCGCCCTGAAGGCTGAGCTTGAGGTCAAGCGTGAAGGCCTGGAAGAAAAAATCCAGAACGCCAAGGCCAATCTGGAAAATCTGAGCCGGAAGCGCGCCCAGGTCAGCAAAGTCATTCCTCAACCGGTATTCATGCGCTACGAGTTCATTCGCGTGCGCCTGGAGCACCCGGTCATCGTGGCCGTCAAAGACGGCGTATGCTCTCGCTGCCATATTGCGATACCGCCTCAATCATTCATTGAGCTGCAGCGCGGCCAGCAGATTTTGAGCTGCCCCAATTGCCAGCGCCTGATCTTCTGGTGCGAGCATTTCACGTTGCCGGAAGAGTCCGCTCCTGCGCCCAAAGCGACGCCGCTGACGGACTGAAGAAAGTGTTTGCACATACTTGAGACCTTTCATAATTGAACAAAACAGCAAAACGTTGCGGAAGCTCCCACCGGCGCTTCCGCCGATCAACACAGCGGGAGCCGGACAGACCGTCGCTGCGGGCCGTTGGCCCGGAGAGGAAAGTCCGGGCTCCACAGGGCAGGACGCTGGGTAACACCCAGGAGGGGCGACCCTCGGACAGCGCCACAGAAAGCAAACCGCCGCGCGGCTTTGCGCGGTAAGGGTGAAACGGTGGGGCAAGAGCCCACCAGATGCCGCGGCGACGCGGCATGCTCGGCATACCCCGTCTGGAGCAAGACCAAATAGGGAAGGCGGTCGGCCCGGCCCATGCCTTCCGGGTAGGTTGCTTGAGGGCGCGGGCAACCGCGCTCCTAGAGGAATGACGGTCATGTGCGGCCTGCCGCATGACAGAACCCGGCTTATCGTCCGGCTCCCGCTTGTTGTCAGAGGCTTGTCATGCCTGAAAATTCCAGGCCGGAAAAAACCTGGGCCCTGATTCTGGCCGCCGGCCGCGGCAGCCGCCTGGCGGCTGCCGCCGGCGGCCTGTCCAAACAGTTTTTACGCTGGCGGGGGTTTCCATTGTACTGGCACGCGGCGCGAGCCATGAGCCGCAGCGCCGTTGTGCATGGCGTCGCCTTTGTCTTTCCCCCGGAGCGTTGCGCCGTGGAGGCTGAAACGCTGCGCGCGCTACAGGCCCGGGATGACCTGGGGCTGCCCTGGCTTGCAGTGGCGGGCGGCGCGTTGCGACAGGATTCCGTGCGCCTGGGGCTGGCGGCCTTGCCGCGTGAGGCGCGCCATGTGCTGGTGCACGACGCTGCCCGGCCCTTTTTGAGCCCGGCCCTGCCGCGGCGCATTTGTGAGGCGTTGCGACAGGGCGCTTCTGCCGCCATCCCCGGCCTGCCCGTTACGGACACCATCAAGCTGGTGGATAACGGGCTCGTTACGGGCACTCTGCCCCGCTCCCGGCTGGCGGCGGCGCAAACGCCGCAGGGTTTTGATCTGCCCCTGCTGCGCCAGGCGCACCGGCATGCTGAGGAAACGGGGCTGACAGTCACTGATGACGCGGCCCTGATGGAAGCCCTGGGGCATGACGTCCATATGCTGTCCGGCGAGGTTGCCAACGTGAAGATAACCAATCCCGAAGATCTCGCCCTGCTGGCCGATGGCCTTTCCGCGCCGCATCCCCGTACGGGCATGGGCTATGACGTGCACCGTTACGGGCCGGGGCGTCCCCTGAAACTGGGCGGCGTGCTTATTTCGGAGGGGCCGGAGGTCGTGGCCCATTCTGACGGAGACGTGCTGCTGCACGCGCTTATGGACGCCCTGCTGGGCTGTGCCGGGCTGGGCGACATCGGCCAGCTTTTTCCCGACAGCCAGGCCCGTTTTGAGGGCATTTCATCCGCCGTTTTGCTGGATCAGGTGCTGGAGATGCTGCGCGAGGCCCAGGTCACGCTCTGCCATGCCGATCTGACTATCGTGGCCCAGAGGCCGCGCCTGTCGCCCTTCCGTGAGGAAATACGCAAAAATGTCGCCCGCCTGCTGGGGCTGGACAAAACGCATGTCAACCTCAAGGCCACCACCGAGGAAGGCTTGGGCTTTACCGGCCGGATCGAAGGCATCAAAGCCTATGCGGTAGTCAGCGCCCTGGGCGACGCTGCGCCGTCTCCTGCCGCTCCCGCACACACTCTCTCCGACCTTTGATCTCCATAAGGATGCGCCATGAATACTGAGTCACGCCGGCCCTGGTTCGCCCATTATGAGGATTTTGTGCCCCGTAGCGCGGAGATTTGGGAGAAACCCCTGTATACCATGCTGGACATGGCCGCAGAGGCATACCCGCACCGTAACGCCCTGATTTTCCAGAATACGCGCATCACCTACAAAAGTTTGCGCGAACGGGCGGAACTTTTTGCCGGAGCGTTGCGGCGCATGGGCGTGGAGCCGGGCCACCGCGTGGCTGTCATGCTGCCCAATCTGCCCCAGACCGTCATCGCCTTCTGGGGCGTCATCAAGGCCGGGGCCGTGGTTGTGATGACCAATCCGCTCTATATGGAAAAGGAGCTGCTGGAAAACATGCATGACTCCGGAGCGGAGCACATGATCCTGCTGGATATGCTCTGGCCGCGAGTGGCCGCCTTGCGCGACCGTCTGCCGTTGCGCAACTTTATTGTCACCAGCGTTGGCGATGCTCTCTCCTTTCCCCTGAACTGGTTGTACCGCTTCAAGCAGAGCCGGCAAAACAAGGCGTCCATCCCCTACGACAACAAGAATATTTTTGCCTGGAAGACCTTTCACAAGGGCGCGGAACGCCATACGGAACCCATTGCGGATCCGGTTCATGCCCCGGTCATGCTCCAATATACCGGCGGCACCACCGGCCAGCCCAAGGGCGTTGTCCTGACGCACGCCAATCTGGGCACCAATTGCCGCCAGGTGCTGGACATCATCAACGTCACTGCCGAAACGCACCACACTTTCATTTCGCTGCTGCCCTTCTTTCATGTGTACGGTCTGACAACGGGCCTGATCATCCCCATGGCTCTGGCCGCCACGACCCTGCCCCTGCCGCGCTATGTGCCGCAGGACGTGCTGCGCGTCATTGCCCGACACAAAGCCACTGTTTTTCCTGGCGCCCCTTCCGTCTACATTTCCCTTTTGCAGCAGAAAGACCTGGCGCGTTACGATCTGAAAAGCATCAAGATATGCGTTTCCGGCTCGGCGCCGCTGCCGCGCGAAATTTTTCGCCGCTTTCAGGAGGTCACCGGCGCCGCCATTCTGGAAGGGTACGGTCTTACCGAAGCTTCGCCCATCACGCACATCAACCCCCTGGGTCGCCAGGGCCAGAAAGAAAATTCCATCGGCATGCCCCTGCCCGGCACCGACGCCCGCGTTGTGGATATGGAAGGCGGCTCTCTGACCCTGCCTCCCGGCAAAATGGGCGAGCTGGTCGTCCAGGGGCCCCAGGTGATGGAAGGCTACTGGCGGCGGCCGGACGAAACGGCCAGCGCCTTGCGCAACGGCTGGCTGTATACCGGCGATCTGGCCACCATGGACGAGGACGGCTATTTTTATATTGTGGATCGCAAGAAGGACATGGTTCTTGTGGGCGGCTACAATGTCTACCCGCGCGAAGTGGATGAGGTGTTGCTGGAGCATCCCAAAATCGTGGAAGCCGTCACCGTGGGCATCAGCGACGATGTGCGCGGTGAGGTGCTCAAGGCCTATGTTGTGCCCACCCTCGGCGAAAGCCTGAGCAAGGCCGATATTATCGCCTGGTGTCGCAGCAAGTTGGCCTCCTACAAGGTTCCTCGCCTGGTGGAATTTCGTGAGAATTTGCCCAAGACCATTGTGGGCAAGGTGCTTCGTCGGGTTCTTCGTGAAGAGGAGGAACGCAAAAACAGCCGCCGGAAAAAACGGCCTTTGAAACAGGGAAACGCCTCTTCCGCCGTTGAATCGAGCCAGGAGGGGTAAGCGACAATCCGGGGGTGGTTTGATGCGCATTCTGGTACAGCGGGTGCATGACGCCTCGATCAGTGTGGATGGTCGCATTGTGGCCGCCATTGGCGCTGGCCTGCTGGGTCTGGTGGGTTTCGGACGCGAGGACGGGCCTGAGTTTCACCACAGCCCGGCCTTTGCAGGTATGGCCCGCAAGCTTCTGGATTTACGCATTTTTCCCGGCCAGGGCGACGCTGCTCACAAATTTCATCGCTCTCTTCAGGATTTCGGCGGCCAGATACTGCTGGCGCCGCAATTCACACTCTACGCCGATTGCCGCAAAGGCCGCCGACCTTCCTTCAGCGAGGCGTGCGAACCCGTCTGGGCCGCCGAGCTGTTCAAACGCTTCGTGAGCCTTGTTGACGGGGCTTGCCATGACAGCGTATCCTCAGGCATATTTGGAGCTGAGATGGAAGTCCGCCTCCGCAATTGGGGGCCGGTGACCATTTGGCTGGATTCCGCCCGACTTTTTCCTGACCATAACCGGCAATACTCTGTGCATTGAGGAGGCTCGGCCATGTTCGATCTGCAAGCGGAGTCTCGCAATAACATCAACTTTCTGCATCTGACCGGCGATGTGCTGCTGCCCGATGTGGTCGAGTTTCACCAGCGGATAAACGCCTGCCTGTCGGCGTCCAACGTTCAACAGGTGGTACTGGATCTCAGCCAGGCGGGGCGAATGGACAAGGCGGGGCTGGGCGTCCTTATCAACCTCTGTTTTCAACTGCAGGGGCGGGGGCGCAGGCTGGTTCTGCTCAACCCCGCGCCGCATGTGGCACAACTTTTGAAAGATGCGCAAATAGACGGTTTTTTCCCCACTTGCGAAAGAGAGGAAGAACTCAAAGGCTATATCCCGGACGTGACGGGGTAGCGCCTGCCAAGCGACATTTTTCAGCTCAGACAGAGGCCATATGCAATACTATCTGCGGCACTACTTCAACCCGGATTTTGACTATCTGCATCTGAAGCCCGGCGACAAGGCCGCTGGCAATCTGGGGTTGTATACATTTGGTTACGCGCAGAATGTCATCACCGGGCAGCTTCTGGCCGAAATCATTCCCCTGGAACAACTGGAAAGCAAACCTGATCCGCGTTTTGTGCTCAACAAGCCGGAACTGCCCATCGGCGCCAACACCCGCGTGGATCCGGCCTATCCCAACTATCTGCTGGCGGACGCCAACGGCTATGTTTTTTACTATAGAGGAAAAATTACGGTCAAAGGCCTGCTGAATGTACGGCAGGATGTCGGTTTTCATACCGGCAATGTCTTTTTTGTGGGTGATCTGGCCGTGCACGGCTCAGTACGCGCCGGTTTTTCCGTACAGGCCAATAATCTTAAGATCAGCGGCATAGTTGAGGGCGGTCAGGTGCGCGTCCGGCGCGACCTGCTGGTCAAGGGCGGCGCGCGCGGCGGCGCCGGAAGACACTGTCTGCTGGATGCCGGCGGCAAGCTGCTTACCCGGTTCATGGAGAAAATTGAAGCCCGCGCCCGCGGCAATATCGTCGTTGACAAGTACTGTCTGTACAGCACGGTATACGCCGGCGCCAATCTGGTGGTGCTTGACCAGTTATACGGCAGCACCGTCAACGCCTACGGCAATGTTTATGTGGGGAAGCAATTGGGCAACAAGGCCGCGATTCCCACGCAAATATATCTGGGTTACGATACTCTGACCGTCCGCAATCTGGAAAAAATTGAAAAACTGATTGCCGAGCTTTCCCAAAGCATAACCCACCTCAATGCTGTGGCCGGTCATCTGCCGCCCGACGCCAATGACGCCAGCCGCAAGCTGACCCGCCTCATCAAGCAACGCGAAATGGTCATGAAACGTCGCGCGGAACTCGCCGCCAGAATCAGCCTGGATGAAAAAAACGTGCAGAACTGCCGCCTGATGGCGCCAGGCAAGGTTTTTCCCGGCGTGGAACTATCCATCGGCCGGGCCTTTATGCTCGTGGAGCGGCCTTACGAAAACGTTCAGTTCCGGCTTAATCAGGACGACATCGTGGTGGAAACCCTGCCCGCCGACAAGAGCAAGACCAGATGACCCCGCAAGACAAGCCGCGTTTCGAGTCTATTTTTCCCGGGCGACATGGCAGGGGCGATCCCCCGGCGGATATTGTGGCGCATGTGGGCGGTCGCTCTTTCGCCATGCTCGGCCCCGGCGGGCCGGAGCGTGAAAAAGCCGTGGTCAATGCCATACCGCCGGAACAGCGCAAGGGCGCGCTTCCGGTTTTGCTCGGGGCGGGCCTGGGGCACGCCCTTCATCTGTTGCTTGAAGAAGGCGATGGCCCCATCGCCGTGGTTGAAAAGGAACGCGCCCTGCGGGAGATGACCGGCGTGCTGGACGCGCTGCCCGAACTCTCGCGGCGGCGCGTGCTGCTGGTGGACGCGCAAGACACGCATGCCGCGCTTACCGCGTTGACGCACTGGCAGACCCGCCATGGCGGCAAGCGCCTGCTGCCTCTGCCGCTGCCCTTTTATCTGCGTCTGGATCGTGCCTATTACGGCGAATTGCGCGACAAACTCGCCGCCAGCGCCCGCTTTGATTTCTGGGGTCGCGCCGTGCGGCCCCGTTTTCAGGATGCAAGGCCGCGCGTGCTTCTGTTGACCAGCAAATATTTTTTGATGGGCGAACTGGAAAGGGCCTGCCGCAAGCTGGGACTTGACTACAAGCTTGTCACCCTCGGCAACGACGCCCTGGCCTGTGAGGATTTCATCCAGCGATTGCTTGAGGCTGTGCTCTCTTTCAGGCCGGATTGCTGCATCACGCTCAATCACATGGGCGTGGATGTGGAAGGCGTGCTCATGGATCTGCTGGCCCGTCTGCAGCTGCCTCTGGCCTCCTGGTTTGTGGACAATCCGCACCTGATCATCCATCTCTACACGCGTTGCGTCAGCCCCTGGACCGCCCTTTTCACCTGGGACGCCGACAATATTGAAAGCCTGCGGCAAACCGGCTTCGAGCATGTCTTTTATCTGCCTCTGGGGACGGATACCGAACGTTTCAGCCCGCGCCGCGCGGCGGTTCCCGACGCGTGGAAGGCCGATATTTCCTTTGTGGGCAACTCCATGCTCTATAAAGTAGGCGGTCGGCTGAAAAGCGGGCGCTTTCCGCGAGAATTGCTGCTGCCCTTCCGTGAAGTCGCCGGCGCCTTCATGACCAGCGAACAGCGCTCAGTGACGGGCTTCCTGCGGCGATCCTTTCCCGGCGTTTATGCCCGCTACGCGGCCCTGCCCGACAATGAGGCGCGACTGGCTTACGAAACCGCCATCACCTGGCAGGCCACCCGTTTGTACCGTAACGGCTGCGTGCGCCGCCTGCTGCCCTTCCACCCCCTGATCGTGGGCGACCGCGGCTGGCGGGTGGAATTTCGGCATGAAGCATGTCAGCCGCGCTATCTGGACGCCCTGAGCTATTATGCGGAACTCCCGGCCTTCTACGGGCATTCCGCCATCAACTTTAACTGCACCAGCAAGCAGATGAAGGGCGCGGTCAACCAGCGCGTTTTCGATGTGCCCGCCGCAGGGGCCTTTGTGCTTACAGACTGGCGCCCGCAGATGGAACAACTGTTTGAGCCTGACGAAATGGCCTGCTACCACGAGCCGGAGGAAATCCAAGACATGGTTCGGTATTATCTGAATCATCCGCTGGAACGCCGTAAAGTGGCCGCCGCCGGGCGCAAGCGTGTGCTGGCCTGCCATGCCTGGGAGCATAGACTTCAAGCCTTGCTTGAACAAATGCGCAATATTTACGGAACGCCGACGGCGGGCAAGGCGTCCGCATGAGCGCTGATCCCCTGCTGGTCTTGCAACTGCAGCGCATGGGGGATCTGATCCTGACCTTTCCCCTGCTGCTGGCCCTCAAAAAACGCTGGCCGGGCCACCCCCTCTGGGTGGCGGCCGAGCCGCAATTTTTTCAGGAGTTGATGCCCCTGGCGCCGGAGGTGGTTTTTTTCCCTCCCTCGCATTGTCCCGCTCTGGCGCGCGGCACATACACGGTGGTCATCAATCTGAGCGGCCGTTCCAGCGCGGCCACCTGCCTGGCGGACGCCACGGCCGCGTTCAAGCTGGGGCCCGCGGCTTCGCCGGGCGGTTTGCATGTGCACGGCTATTGGCAGCTCTATCGCACAGCCCTGACGCAGAACAATCACCATAACGCATTCCACTGGTCAGATCTGTACCGGCTGGATCTGGCCCCCACGGTGCGCCCCGGTCAGGCCGGATACATGCTGCCCGTGGGCGCGAAAAGCGGGCGCGTGGCTCTGGTTTTGGGAGCCAGTGAAGCCGCCAAACGCCCGGACGCCCTGTTCTGGGCGCGTTTGGCCCACAGACTTGCCGCCGCCGGCTTCATGCCCGTCTTTCTGGGCGGCCCGGCTGAAAGCGCGCTGGGGCGGGAGGTGGCGCGCCTGGCCCGCTTGCCGCAGGCCAATCTTTGCGGTCGTCTGCCGCTTGGAGAGGTCGCCGCCGTGCTGCGCGGCGTGGATCTTTGCATTAGCCCGGATACCGGCCCCATGCATCTGGCCGACTGGCTGGGCGTGCCGGTGCTCAACCTTTCCATGGGGCCGGTGCACGCGCGTGAAACAGGCCCCACGGCGCCCGGCCAGTGGGTTTTGCGCGCGGCCATGAGCTGTGTGGGCTGCTGGCAGTGCCGACGCTCCAAACTTTACTGCAAGCTGGCGTTCACTCCGGCGGCCGTGGCCCGCGCGGCGCTGGCCATTCTGGAAGATCCCCGGGGCAATCGCCCGCTGTCCCGCTCCGGCCCGCTCCCCGGCTTGTCCCTCTGCCGCACGGGCCGTGACGCCTTGGGGCTGTATCGGCTTGAGGCCTTGGAAGATCAGGCGGCTCGCACTTCGCCTTCCTGCCGTGTTTTTTTGGAAGATTTCTGGCAGGCCGTCTTTCTTTTTTTGTATGATTCTTCATTGCGCCCGCTGGCCCGACAACGCCTCACTGCCTTGCAGAATGCCTTTCCAGCGCTGGCCCAGCGGCTGGACGCCGGTCTGGCCGGCCTCTGCGCGCGCTGCGCCGCCGCCTTCAGGCATCAAACCATGCCCGCCGACTTCTGGCGCGGGGAGGTTCCCCTGCTGCGCCTTTTTGCCGGGCATACGCATATGTTCCTGCAAAATGCCGATTTTTCGCCTCAGGGCTGGCAAACAACCCTGGAGCGACTGACCGCCCTTCGTGCCCTTTTCTCTTCCGGGGCGGAATAGCCCCGCTTGCCGTTCACTGCCCCCATTCCGGCAGAACTTGCCGCGACAAACAGCTCTTGATTTGATATCATATTGAAATAATTGATATTTTATTTTGGAACACTCCTTGAATACTTTCGGCGCAAGGAGTGTAACAATGCAAATTATTCCCGCCGATCCGACCGGTTTTGGCTTGAACTTTCTGGGCAGCATGGATGCCGCTTCCGGTACGGATGCCTCCTCCGATTTTGCGCAAGCCATGCAGAGCGCCATAGGTTCTGTGGAAAGCGGGCAGAACTTTTCTGTGAACAGCGCCCTGCAGGAAGATTCCGAACAGTCCCGCCCCCTGGTTGAAGGGCCCTACAGCCGCAACACCACGGATGGCGTCACCTATACCCTGGATGAAGTCTGCTTTACCAAGCAGGAGTTGCAGGAGTTGCGGAAACAGCTCATCAAGGCCGGCGTGTCGGCCGAAAGCCTGCAACAGTTCGATGTGCTGGCCGCTCAGCCTGACGGCGCGTTGCTGGCCCAGGTCATGGTCAGTCTGATAGGCAAAGGCGCGGCTGTGGATATCAGCGACGAAGACGCCCAGACCATCACCACCCTGCTGGGAAAAATCGACCCCACAGGCGATCTTGCCATCGAAGCGCTGCAGCGTATGGGCGAAGGCAAGGGCGAGGCGGCCCTGGCACTGATCTCCAACGCGTTTGCCAGGCTGGAACCTGGCGAAAATATTGAAATCAGCCGTGATGAGGCTCTTGCTCTGGGCAGGGGCCTGGGGCTGAATTCCAGAAGCCTGCAAAGCATCTCTGACAGTTTCGGCGCTTATGACAATCTGCGTGTAACGACTGAACAGTTCGGCAATCTCATGGGGCCGGCCTCGGCGCAGTTCACTGCGGCCAAGGCTGACCTTCAGAAGCTGAACGCCGCGCTGGAGCAGACGCTCAAGCCCATCATCGGCAAGGCCCGCGAGCGCATGGAGAAGGAAAAGGCCGCCAGCGCGCTGCAAGACCGCAAGGTGCAGCAAAGCCGGATCATGATCGACAATACCGTGCAGGAAGCCAGCCGTGAAGTTCTCAGCCAGACCCTGCGATCCGGCCAGCGGGCCGGCACGCCTGACAATGGCGATATTAACGCGCAAAGCGACGCTGTCAGCCGCAAGCTGAATGGCAGACAGAGCGGCGTCGCGGGCGAGGCTGGCGGTTCCCGAAAAAGCGGCACGTCGATCACTTCCTCCAAGACGAACAAGGCGGATGGCGCGACCGTGGGCAGGGCCGGCGGCATGGAACAGCGCGACGCCCAGAGCGACAAGGCGCGTGTGCTCACTGAGGCGGAAGCCGTCGCGACGCGCGCTGACGCTGAGGAAGGCAGCAAGAGCAGATTCAGCGCTCCCGATTTTGAAAACAACAGCGGACAAAGCAAAGGCAAGGAATGGAGTGAACTGCTGAACAAGGTGGAAACACGGGCCACGCCGTCCCAGAGCAACAACGCCGGTTCCATCGTCTTTTCCATGCTGCGGGGCGGGCAGAACATCTCTGAAACTTCTCCCCTACAGGACACCGCCCTTCCCAGCCGGCCTCCGGCCGCCCAGGTGGCCCGACAGGTGGAAAGCGGTCTTCTCTCCGCCCTCAGGGACGGCGGCAGCCGACTGGATCTGCAACTTCACCCGCAGGAACTGGGGGCTATCACGCTGACGCTTACGGCCCGCAATGGCGAGGTAAGCGCGCGCATCCGTTCCGAAAAGAGCGAAACCGCCGAAATGGTCACCCGCCAGTTGGACGCCATCCGCGCCAACCTGGAACAGCAGGGCGTCAAGGTGGACAAGATTGAGGTTCAAATTCAAAACCAGCAGGGCGACGACGGCCGCCTGTGGCAAAACCTGGATCAGCACAACTCCTGGCAGGAAGAAGATGCCCGCCGGGAAGAACTTGCCCGTCTCAAGAATCTTGCAACGATGCGTAATTCCAGTAAAAATAGAGAGGCTGACGTTTTGGCACAGCCTGTGCAATTTTCAGGGCAAACGGCAAGATATGCCACCCAGTCTTTGCATGTGGTGGCTTGATCAGCCAAAGCGGAGTAAGCCATGTCCAGCATTACGCAAGCCCTGAATCAGACCAATAACGAGTTTAATGCCGCCCTCTCCAAGCAGAAGGGCAGCAATCTGGACAAAGATTCCTTCATGCTGCTGCTGGTCACCCAGTTCAAGTATCAGGACCCGCTCAATCCTATGGAGGACAAGGAATTTATTGCCCAGATGGCGCAGTTCTCCAGTCTGGAACAGCTGATGAACCTGAACACGAGCATGGAAGGGCTGACCGAGGCCACCAACAACCAGCAAATGATCAACGCCACATCCTATATCGGCAAGCAGGTAACCATTTCCGGCAACAGCATCGGCAAAAACACCAGCAGTTCCGGCGAGACTACGGTGAGCACCTTCCGCTATGCGTTTGGCGACGCTGTGGCCAGGGGCGTGCTGACCGTGAGAGACGCCAGCGGCAACACGGTCTATACCGAAGATATCAGCGGCAAGGCTGCCGGACCGACATTCGAATTTACCTGGAACGGCATGACCAGCGCCGGCGATGTGGCCCCGGACGGGGTATATACGGTATCTCTGGCCGCCTACAATGCCGACGGCGAAGCCGTGCTCTCGGATCAGGTCGTGGATGCCACCGTGACCGGCGTGGTCAATGACGACGGCATAGTCTACCTGGGTATGGACGGCGGGCAGTTGATGCCGCTTGCCAATGTGCGCCAGGTTTCCGAACCCAAGGTTGTCGGCAGCGACAACAAGACGGAAACGCCGCCTGACGAAGACGCTTCCCATGCAGAAAATTCCGGCGGCGGCGAAAATACTGGAAGTTCCGGCGGCGAAAACACGGAGGCAACCACCGGACAGGCCGCCTGAAGTTAACGACAAAACTATCCCGGCGGCGCAACCGCCTGCAAACAACTATCCCAAGAAGCATATACGGAGGAAGTCATGGGTCTTTCAGCCAGCATGTGGACAAGCGTTTCCGGCCTGCTCGCTCACGGCAACAAGATGAATGTGGTGGGCAACAATATCGCCAACGTGAGCACCATCGGCTTCAAAAGCCAGCGCATGGACTTTAACGACTATTTGTACCTTGGCGCGGGCAGCGCCAGCGGCCCCACCCAGATCGGCGCGGGCGTGAGCACCTATGCCGTGTTGGGCGACTTTTCGCAGGGCTCGTTTGAAAGCACCAATACCGGATCCGATCTGGCCATTGACGGCAACGGTTACTTCAAGGTGCGCAAGCCCAACTCTGATGAAATGTACTATACCCGCGCCGGTGATTTCTATTTCGATAAAGACCGCCAGCTCATCAACCCCCAGGGCCTGCGCGTGCAGGGCTGGCGTGTGGACAATTCCAGCAATCTGACTTTCAACCGCGGCGCCACCAGCCTGGGCAGCATCTCCTCGACGGAATCCGCCTATGTGGGCAGCGGCACGCCCACGGATATTGTGCTGGATATGTGGAATCTGCCGCCGCGGCAGACCCAGAGCGTATCCTTTGTCATGGGGCTGAGCACCGACGCCGGCAGCGACAGAACCACCAACCCCGACAATCCCATGTCCGCGCTCTGGAACCAGTGGGACGGCACCGCTGAAACGCCGCTGGCCAGTACCGCCTATACGGGCAAATCCGACATTGACGTGTACGACGAGGGCGGCTCCAAGCACACCATGTCGGTCTATTACGACCAGGTGGCTCTTGAAAATGATGACTACAAGATTTCAGGCCTCCCCAATGGCTACACCGTATACGAATACCTGGTGACCATTCCTCCGTCCGAAGACAAGCGCACTTACGAGGGCACCATCACCTACGACGCCGAGGGCAACCCGCAGATAGCCAACGCGAAGACCTTTGCCGGCACCAGAAAGGCCGGCGTGCTGATGACAGGGCATCTGATCTTCAATGAAAGCGGCCAGTTGGTCAACCAGACTGCCTACACCTATGGCGCCAACGGCCTAGATAAGAACGGCGATCCACTGGCGGCGGATAAGGCCTGCGATCAGGATCCCAACGACATGAAATCCTGGCAGCCCACCAAGATTTCCAACAACGGTCTGCCCGTGTTCACGGCCAACTTTGACGGCAAGCCCCTGGCCAACAGCGTGGCTGAAACGGCGGCCAACGGCGGCACCCCGTACAGCATCGCGGAAAACTACATCATTGAACTTGACCTGGGGCTGAGAAATACCGCCAATAATCCGGCCTGGAATAATGCCGCCACTTCCCTGGCCAACCTGACGACCAATGCTGCCACGCCTCCCGCCACGCAGAAGACGCTCGACTTTTCCGCCACGGGCGCCACCATGACCTCGCCCAACCGGGAAAACAGCGCCAGCTTCCTCAAGCAGGGCAAGTCCGTCGTGCAGGATTCGGATGCGGATGGTTATTCCGCCGGCATTCTGAGCACCTATCAGATTGACGAAAACGGCGTCGTCTATGGCTCTTATGACAACGGCGAAACCCTGGCCCTGTGGCAGCTGCTGCTCTGCGATTTTGACAATCCCCAGGGCCTTTACCGGGAAGGCGGCAATCTTTTCGCCGAAACAAAAGAATCCGGCAAGGCGCGCCAGGGCGTGCCCAATGACGGCGGTTTCGGGTCAACCAACGCCTACAATATAGAACAGTCCAACGTGGACATGAGCCGCGAGTTTGTGCAAATGATCACCACCCAGCGCGGCTTCCAGGCCAACTCCAAGGGCATCACCACTGTGGACACCATGCTTGAAACGGTTATCAGCATGAAGCGGTAGTCTGATACTGCCGCCCGGACGAGGGCGCATCCGCATGGCGCGGACGCCCCACAGCGAAGGGATAGCGCTGCAATCCGGCTTTCTCCGTACAAAGCGCCGGCCTCCAGGGTCGGCGCTTTTTGCATGGAGAACACAGCGGCAAGCACGGCGAAGCCATGTTTTTTTGCCGCCGGGCGCAGGAAGGGCGCGAGCTCTTTGCAAAAATTGCCGAATGCCGCGCAGCCTGCGGCACGCCTCCGCCCCGTGGCGGTCGCCCTGCGGGCAGACGGTTCTTTTCAGCCTCCGGCGCGCTCCCCATGCGCGGCATGACGTGAAGGTCATTGATGCCTGTCCGCGGGAAGCCCGCGCCGCACAATCCGCCGCCCCGGCATGGCCCAGCTGCGGCAAAATCAACCCCGCCGCCTTTCCATAGCGCGCCAAAAATTCAACACAAATACGGAGGAAAAAATTTCCCCATTCTTTTTATTTCATGTAACATATTGAAATATAATATATAAATACTTTTGGCATATGCATTGCAGAAGAGTGGGCACAGCTTAGTCAACCACCCAGGAGGTGTCCCATGTCTTTGGTCGTTAACCACAATATGATGGCCGCCAATACGGCCCGGAACCTGAATGCTCATTACGGCAGGCTGGCTACCTCGACAGAACGTCTGTCCACCGGCCTGCGGGTCAACAGCGCGGCGGACGACGCCGCCGGTCTGGCCATCCGCGAATTGCAGCGCGCCGACATCGCCACCCTGCAACAGGGCGCGCGCAACGCCAACGACGCCATTTCCATGATTCAGACCGCTGACGGCGCTCTGGGCGTCATCGACGAAAAACTGACCCGCATGAAGGAACTGGCCGAACAGGCCGCCACCGGCACATATGATTCCACCCAGCGTCTGATGATCGAATCCGAATATCAGGCTATGGCTTCGGAAATCACTCGTATTGCCAATGCCACGGATTTCAACGGCATCAAGCTGCTGGACGGCAACCTGTCAAGCAGCGTGCACGACGGCAGCGGCATGACCTCCACCGGCAAGCTCAAGGTTCACTTCGGCACCGGCAATGATTCCGCCGAAGACTATTACTATATCACTATTGGCAACTGCACGGCCTCGGCTCTGGGCATAGGCAATCAGGCCATTGACGACGCCACGGGAGAGCTGCGCGAAGGCGGTACCGTCTCCACCCAGGAAGCCGCGCAGAAGACGCTGGTGGCCCTGACAAACGCCATCGTGTCCAAGGACAAGATTCGCGCGCATCTGGGCGCCATGCAGAACCGCCTGGAAAACACCATCACCAACCTGAATACCCAGGCTGAAAATCTTCAGGCCGCGGAATCCCGAATTTCCGACGTGGATGTGGCGACGGAAATGACGGAGTTCGTCAGAAACCAGATTTTGAGTCAAAGCGCGGTAGCCATGCTCTCGCAAGCAAACTCGCTGCCCCAGATGGCCATGCAGCTCATCGGCGGCTAGGTCATCTTGATATAGGCTGTGGCAGACCAAAGACGGGAGGCCCGGGGGCTGTGCCCCCGGGCCGGAAATCCCGCCCGGCCCGGCATGCCCCTTACGGCGTGCGCCATGCCGCGCATGGTGGGCGCATACCCGCCTTTCTCGCGGGTTCCAGGGCGTTCAGAGCCAGACGGGCGGCCTCCTGCTCGGCTCTCTTGCAGCTTGTGCCGCTGGCCGTGAACTCTCTGCCGTCCGGCAGATGCAGAGACACTTCAAAAATCTTGGCGTGCTCGGGGCCATGGCTTGCCAGCCGGGCATAAACCGGTCTTTCCCCGAACAACTGTTGCGCCGCTTCCTGCAAGCGCGTCTTGCAGTCTTTTTTTTGCGGCTGCCCGGCAGTCTGTGGCCAATGCCGTTCAAAAATACAGGCCACCGCTTTTTGCGCTGCGGCAAAGCCCCCGTCTTCGTACACGGCGGCAAGCACCGCTTCCAGGGCGTCACTGAGAACGGAATCGCGGTTTCGACCGCCCTGGCGCTCCTCCCCCTTGCCTAATTTCAGCAGGCCGTCCAGGCCGAATTCCCGCGCTCGCTCCGCCAGGCTGACGGTGCTCACCAGCCGCGCGCGCAGTTTGGTCAACTCCCCTTCGCGGGCATTCGGAAAGCGGCGGAACAGTTCCCAGGAGACGCAGAGCTCCAGCACGGCGTCGCCCAAAAATTCCTGCCGCTCATTGTGACGCTGGCCGCCGTCGCACTCATTGGCCCAGGAGCTGTGCGTCAGAGCCAGATCAAGCAGTTGCGGACGCGCAAAGACATGGCCCAGCCGTTCTTGCAAAATAGAGAAATCAGCAGCACTCATGCCCTCAATGTATCCGTTTTGCATCTGATGGCAACAGAAAATCTCTTGACATGCGCCCGGCCAATGCCTACCTAAATGCAACTTACTTATGAGGAGCAGAGCATGGCTTATGATATCCGCTTGATGAAGCTGGTGACTGGCGAACTGGTCATCGGCAAATATGATCAGGAAAAGGACTGCCTCAACGATGTGGCCGCCATTCAGAGCATCCCCACCCAGCAGGGCGTGCAAATGATGATGCTGCCTTACGGCTATCCCTTTGAACCCGACTTCAGCGGCACGCTGGAGGGAAAAGCCTTCCTCTACCGTTATGCCGATACTCCCAAGGAACTCCAGGACAAATATATTGAAGCCAGCACCAACCTTACGGTCGCGGGCGGCCTCGGCAAACTGCAGTTCGGTTCCGGTCCCATGCCCGGCGGCAACGGCAGCGGTCTGATCAAGTAGTGGGACGGATCCAATACTGCAATATTTCAAAGGCGGCGTTGAGCGCCGCCTTTTTTGCACTCCCGGCCAAAATGAGGATACCATGCGCGAGCTTCTGCCCCTGCTGCCCAAGCCCAGCCGCTATGCCGGCATAGAGGACGGCGCCTGCCGCAAAGACCCCGCGCGAACGCGCCTGCGTCTGGCCCTGGCTTTTCCCGACACCTACGAAGTGGGCATGTCCTATCTGGGGCAAAAAATTCTCTACGGCATCGTCAACGCTCATGAAGGCTGGTGGGCCGAACGGGTCATGGCACCGGACCGCGAAGCCGGGGCGGTTCTGCGGGCGCACGGCGCCCCGCTTTGCACCCTTGAATCAGACACGCCGCTGGCCAGTCTGCACTGTGTCTCCTTTTCCATCACCCATGAACTCTGCTACACCAATGTGCTCTATATGCTGGATCTGGCCGGAATTCCCCTGCGTTCGGCCCAGCGCAGCCAGGATCTGACGGCCTGCCCTCTGGTCATTGCGGGCGGGGGCGCATTGTTGAGCGCCGAACCTCTGACGCCCTTCATGGATCTGATGGTTCTGGGCGACGGGGAGGAGAGCCTGCCCGACGTGCTGCGCCTGCTGGAACGCGCCCTGGATCAGGGCTGGAGCCGTGACCAACTGCTGCACGAAGCCCGGCTGATTCCCGGCGTCTATATCCCTTCGTTCTTTTCAGCCGGGGAGGGCGGCGCGCCTGTTCCGCTGCTGCCTGATTACACCCGCCCGGCGCGTCGCATCGTGGCTGACCTGAATGCGGCGGCGTATCCCACCCGGCAGGTGGCGCCTGTGGGCGCGGTGCACAACCGTCTTTCCCTGGAAATCGCGCGCGGCTGCACACGCGGTTGCCGCTTTTGCCACGCGGGCATGGTCTACCGGCCCGTGCGCGAACGCTCTCTGGCCAATATCACCAGCCTGCTGGACCATTGCCTGCGCGAAACAGGCTTTGACGAAATTTCCTTTCTCTCGCTGAGCACCGGCGATTTTTCCGCCCTCAAGACCCTCTGCCACGGAGTGCTGGACCGTTGCGCGCGTGAGCAGATCAGCCTTTCCCTGCCCTCCCTGCGCGTGGGTTCCATTGACGACGAAATTATTGAACGCATGGCCGATCTGCGTCGCACCGGCTGCACCCTGGCCCCGGAGGCAGGCAGCCAGCGCCTGCGCGACGTCATCAACAAGGGCGTCAGCGAGGAGGATTTGCTGCTGCACGTCCAGAAACTGCTGGAGCACGGCTGGCGACAGGTCAAGCTCTACTTCATGATTGGCCTGCCCACGGAGACGGATGAGGATCTGGCGGCCATAGCCGACCTCTGCCGCAAGGTGCGCGACGCCGCCGGGCGCGGCGGCCCGCGCCTCCAGGTCACAGCCGCCCTGTCGCCCTTTGTGCCCAAGCCGTTCACGCCCTTCCAGTGGGAAGCGCAAATCAGCCGGGATGAAATCAGTCGCCGGGTGCGCTTGGTGCGGGAGCTGTTCAAGGGCCAGAAATGCCTGAAACTCCGCTGGCATGAACCGGCCATGAGTCATCTTGAGGGCATTTTGTCCCGTGCGGATCGCCGCATGGCCGATGTGGTGGAAAAGGCCTACCGGAAAGGCGCTGTTTTTTGCAGCTGGATGGAAGGTTTTGACCTCGCCCCTTGGCTGGAGGCTCTGGACGAATGCGGCATCAGCGCCGAAGCCTGCACCGGCGCTCGCGAACCCGGGGCTGTCCTGCCCTGGAGCCACCTGGAAGCCGGAATTTCCGAAGCATTTCTGCTGCGTGAGCGTGAACGCGCCATGGCTGGAAAAATTACCCAGGATTGCCGCTACGGCGTCTGCCGTCAGTGCGGCGCGTGCGACACCAGGGTCGCGCCCTCACTGCTGCCGCATGTCGCCACGGCGGGGGCGGACGCGCCCTCGCACCGCAACCGTCTGATTTTTGCGCAGCGCGATCAAAAGGCGCATAAACCGCACCGGGATGAAACGGGCCGGCTGATCTGCCGCGCCCAACCCAGCCAGCCCCCCAGAATTGCTGGAGAACTCACCCGCAAGGCGGCCCAGTATCGCATCTGGCACAGTAAAATGAACGGCAGTTCGTGCCTGAGCCAGCTGGAACTGCAAGCCGTGCTGGAGCGCGCCCTGCGCCGCGCGGTGCTGCCGCTGGCCTTCTCCCAGGGTTTTCATCCGCTGCCGCTGCTTTCTTTCGGCAGGGCTCTGCCCGTGGGCGTGGAAAGCGGGGCCGAATGGTTCGCCCTGACGCTACATGAATACCTCGCGCCGGAGGAGGTGGCGGCTCGCTTGACGCCGCTGCTGCCGCCGGGCATGTCCGTCCTGCGTGTCGATTTGGTGGACAAAAACCGGCGTACAGAGCAGGCCGTGACCGAGACCTTTTCCCTCCGTCTGCCCACGGAGGAGGAAAACGCCGCAGCGGCGCGCTGCTTCGCGGATTTCGCCGCGCTGTCCACATTTTCCTTGACGCGGCAGACCAAAAAAGGCCCACGCAGCGCGGACATCCGCCCCCTTCTGCTGAGATGGGAGGCGGGGCCCGCCCAATCCGGCATATGCGCCGGAACGGACCCTGCCGTGACATTTACAGCTGACTGGCGTAATCTGTATCTGTCGCCTTTGCTTTTCTGCCTGACCGTTCTCGCGCCGCTGGGGTCCGAAACGCATCTGCGGCCCCGTTTGCGCTTGCTCAAAACGGCGCAGACATTCGCGGATTCCCAAACCTATCCATAGACCGGCGGGATCGTCCTCATGTCACGAGCAGTTACGCATACATGGTTCTTCTTTGGCGATTCCCTGACACTGGGAGTCAATGACGACCGCATGCCCGGCGGCTGGGTCAGCCGTCTCGTCCTGTTGGGAAAGATGGCCGGGCTTTATCGCTTTCCTCCGGCCACATTTTACAATCTCGGCGCGCGCCGCCAGTCCACGGCGGATCTGGCGCGACGCTGGCGACAGGAAGTGACTTGCCGTCAGATGCCGGGGATGATGCCGCGACTGCTCTTCTGCACGGGTGTGGTGGACATGGCCGCCCCCGGCGGCGGCCAGCCCCTGGAGCAGGACAACTCCCTGCGCTGTCTGCGCGAAATACTGACTGAAGCCGCCTCACTGGCCCCCACCCTGGTCGTCAGCCCGCCGCCGGTGGCCGATCCCGCCGCATGCCGGCGCATTGCGCAACTCAGCGCGGCGCAGGCCGTCCTCTGCGCGGACATGGGCCTGTCGTTCGCCGACATTCATGCGATGCTGGCGGCTTCCCCCGATTATATGGATGACCTGAGCGACAGCCTGCACCCAGGCCCGAAAGGTTGCGCCATGATGGCTGAGCTTCTGCTGGCGCAAACCTCCATGCGCGACTTTCTGCGCACAGACATGGATGAAAAGGAATACTGAAATGGCCTCGTGCGTTCCTTTCAGCGATGAAGAACCCTTTGTGAAACGCGTCAAAAGCCTGGCTGATGACGAATTGCTGGAAATTTGGGAAGAAACCCAGCACATTGAAAGTCTGCTCTGCGCGGAATTTCAGACCGAGGTTTCCCTTGCCCCTGATTATGAAAAAGTCATTGTGGAGGAATTGCGTCTGCGCTCCTGTCGCAGACTGCGCGCGCCGCTTGCGGGAGAATGAGCGCTTGGGGCATTTCGCGCATGAAACGCCTTGCGAAACCGGGCGGGACGAGACTACAGCCGCGATTCGCCTGCGGCGTTACGCTCCGCTGGCGGCGCGAAACCCGCGGCAGCACATGGACCCTGCTGGGGTGGCTATTTTCAATGCAAAATGCTCCAGAATGCTGCCGCCTGGACTTGGCATCGGTAAAGGGCTACATTGCCCAACGCGCGCCATTCGTGAGGCAGGCCCATGCCGGGAAAAAAGAAAAGGGTCCGCGGTCTGAACCGCAAACCCGTATTCTCTTTGGTGGGCCATCAGGGACTCGAACCCCGAACCAACTGATTAAGAGTCAGCTGCTCTACCAATTGAGCTAATGACCCGTGGCGTGAAAAAGGATTTACGCGGATGTCCCCTGTTTGTCAAATATTTTTGAAAAGTTTTTGCAGAAATTGTTTGCCCTCTTTGAGAGGCAAACTAATTTATAAAAAAATCATAATGTTATACAAAAAGTTCATGTTGCTCTGCATGTTCTGCCTGGCTTTTGCGGCGGGGGGGGAGGCCCTGCCCGCCGTTCATGCCTGGGCCGGGAATGTGCCCGTGCGGATGGAATTTGCCCGTGATGGAGATAATATTGTCGCGACCGTGCGCCTGAATCTCCCGCCTGGCTATCATGCATACGCGCATGAGGCGGGGGGGGCCGGTCGCCCCACAGTGCTGGACTTTGCCCTGGAAGGTGGGCAGATGCTGCCGGTCTGGTATCCCGCCGGGGCCATGCAGCGCGATTTTTATGATGCTGAGGCCACTGTTTTCGTTTATGAGGGTGAAGTCGCGCTGTTTACGGCCCTGCCGGGCCAGGCGGCGGGCAAACCCTTTACCGCCGCGCTCAGCCTGCTGCTTTGCTCCAACCGTCATTGCCTGCCTGTCAGTCAGAGTTTTACCGGCACGGTGCCGGAAGCGCCCTCGCCGGTGGAACAGACGGCCTGGGTGGAGCAGTGGCGCAAGCTGCAAAAGGCGCAGCCTGTGCTGGCCGACATGCAGGAAGCCCTCGCCGGTTCTCCGCTTGCCTTCTCCAGAGAAGAAGCGGGCCTGGGTCCGTCTTTGGGCGCGTCTGGAGGCGGCGCTCAGGCCGGGGCCCCCGCGGCGCGCCTTGCCGGCCAGGGACGGAGCGGATCATTGCCGCCGCCGGAGGAGTTTGAGTTGCAGCTGACGCCGCGCTATGCCGACGCCTCGCTGGAGATTGCCAGCCTGGGCAAGGCGTTGTTGCTTGGCATTCTTGCCGGCTTGCTGCTTAACGTCATGCCCTGCGTGCTGCCGGTGCTGATATTCAAAGTCAGCGGCCTGTTGCTGATAGGCGGAAGCGAAGACAAAAGGAAACTCCGGCGTTTTCGTGAGCATAATCTTTGCTTCGCGGGCGGCGTCATGACCCTGTTCACCGGCCTTGCCCTTGTGCTGGGTCTGGCGGATATGATGTGGGGGCAGCTCTATCAGAGCCAGGGCGTATTGCTGGTCATGCTGCTGATTGTCTTTCTCATGGGGCTGTCCATGCTGGGGGTGTTCACCTTGCCGGCGATTAACCTCAAGGCCGGCGAAAACGCAAAAAACCCCTGCTTGCAGTCTTACATGACCGGCCTTGTCTCCACCTTTCTGGCAACGCCGTGCAGCGGCCCCCTTCTGGGCGGCGTGCTGGGCTGGGCGTTCACCCAGCCCCTGCTGATTCTCATGGTGGTATTCTGGGCCGTGGGGCTGGGCATGGCGTTGCCGTATCTGCTGTTTTGCATCTGGCCGGACATGGCGCGCATTCTGCCCAGACCCGGCCCCTGGATGTACGTCTTTGAACGTCTGGTGGGTTTTTTTCTGCTGGGCACGGCACTCTATCTGCTTTCCATTCTGCCGGTGGAAAAGCACATGCATGTCCTCAGCGTTCTGCTGCTGGTTTCGCTGTGCGCCTGGCTTTGGGGGCATTTTTGCGATATTTCCGCGCCTCTGCTGCGTCGCAGGGTGGCCGGCATCGCTGGTTGCGCGCTGTTAGTGGCGGCCATCATCTGGGTGCTGCGCCCTGTGGCTCCCCTGCCCCAGTGGCGCGACTTCAGCCCGGAATATTTTACATCCCAGCTTGGCAGGAAGGCCATGCTGCTTGAATTTACCGCCGACTGGTGCCCCAACTGCAAATTTATGGAAGCCACGGTTCTGACCGACGAGCGGCTGCGCGCCTGGCAGGCTCGCTATGGCATGGAGCTTGTGCGCGTGGATTTGAGCGGCGCCAATGCCTATGCCGTGCGCCTGCTGGCGGCTCTGGGCAGTAAAAGCATTCCGCTGACGGCGCTCTTTCCGGCGGGGGAGAACGCGTCCTCCCCTTTGGTGCTGCGTGACGTCTACGGCGTGCGGGCGCTGACAAAGGCCATGGATGAGGCATTTGCAGGCGGTTAAACCCGCACGGCGGGAAAAGACCGGCCTGAACCGGACGGCCATGACGCTTTTTTTTCATTCAGCCCTAGTGCGCTTTACGGATGTGACGATAAGGCATAATATACAGTATATAAGTCTGTTCGGATATGTCTTGCAGGCCGTGCGGCGTTTTTGCCGCCGCGGGCCTGAAGCGGGCGCTGGGCAGCGCGTCGCGCCGTTCAGACGGGCTTGCTAACCAGCGTGATGATACTTGCGACAAGGGAGCGGTTATGGATCCAAGTCAGAAAAAACAGGATGATGAACTCCTGCAACTGGTGACCTTCAGCATCGGTGAAGAGGAATTCGGGGTAAATATCCTGAAGGTGCAGGAGATCATCCGCACCATGGAGATTGCCAAGGTTCCCCGCGCGCCGGAATTTGTGGAAGGCGTCATCAATCTGCGCGGCAAGGTGATCCCGATCATTGATCTGCGGCGTCGTTTCGGTCTTGCGCCCAAGGCGCACGACAAAAATACCCGCATTATCGTTATTGAGATCAACAATATCATTGTGGGCTTTGTGGTGGACGCCGTTTCGGAGGTTCTGCGCATACCAGCCAGCACGGTGGAACCGCCGCCGCCCGTCGTGGCCGGGGTGGATTCCGACTATATCAGCGGCGTCGGCAAATTGCAGGATCGTCTGCTGATCATGCTGGATCTGGACAAGCTGCTTTCCAGCGAAGATATGGACATGCTGAACAACATGTAAGAACAGTTGCCGTGTGCGGCTTTTGCCGCGCGCATATGCGCTGACAGGCGGACAGACGTTGCGTTTGTTCGCCTGTCGCGCATTGATGCGGCATGCGCCGCAGGGAGGCATATGCGCATTGAAAAAATCACGGACTGTAAAAAGCGATTTCTCGACCTGCTTTTACTGGCTGACGAGCAGGAAGACATGATCGACCGCTACCTGGAGCGGGGAGAAATGTTCGCGCTGTTTGATCCAGACCTGAAGAGCCTCTGCGTGCTGACCGATGAGGGCGAGGGGATGTGCGAACTGAAGAGTCTGGCTACATATGAGAGACATCAGGGGCAAGGCTACGCGACGCGCCTGCTGGAGCGTGTTTTTCGCCACTATCGGGACAGGTATTCGGACATGCTGGTGGGAACCGGCGAAAACCCGCGCATACTGGCATTTTATGAGCGGCGGGGCTTTGCTTTTTCCCACCGCCTGAAAAATTTTTTTACCGACAACTATCGTAAACCGATTGTGGAAGACGGCGTGCAACTGACCGACATGATCTGTCTGAAAAAAAGCCTCCGCTGCGGCAGGTGACGCCTGAGCGTCCCGCGCATGCGCCTGCCCCCGCGTCAGCGCGTCATGATATGGCGGCGGCGTCTCGCCCCGCCCGGCTCCGCAAAGCATTTCATGCGCGAAATGCTCTGCACGCCTCATGCGGCATAGTGACGGGCAGCTCTTTTTTCAAAGCGCCGGCAGAAGGCATATTGGTCGCACATATCCCGGACAGCCACAAAACCGCTCTTTTCAGGGCCAGATTGCCTTGAGGCCGCATTGACGCCAGCATCTTGAACCGTTGCCGCGACGCCGAATGAACAAGACAGGGCAGGCTTCACCAACGAAGCGGAGGCTGTCAGCGCGCTGCCGGCAGGCCGTTTTTAATGCCCAAAAGCTCTATAAAATATACTGGCTCAGATCCTGATCCTTGCGCACATCCTGCAAATGTTCGCAAACATACTCCCTGTTGACGACAATCTGCGCGCCGGGCATGTCCGGCGCATCAAAGGAAATGTCGGCCAGAATCTTTTCCATGATGGTGTACAAACGGCGCGCGCCGATGTTTTCCGTGCGGGAATTGGTGTCTTCGGCAAAAGCAGCCACCTCTTCCAGACCGTCTCTGGTAAAGCTCAGGCGAATCTGCTCCGTGCCCAGCAGAGCTTCATACTGTTTGGTCAGGGCGTTGTCCGGCTCGGTAAGGATACGCAGAAATTCCTCTTTGCCCAGAGGCTGCAACTCCACCCGCAGCGGAAAGCGCCCCTGCAATTCAGGAATCATATCCGAGGGCTTGCTGAAGTGAAACGCGCCCGCAGCTATAAACAGGATGTGGTCTGTGCGCACCATGCCGTACTTGGTGTTCACCGAGCTGCCTTCCACAATGGGCAGCAGGTCTCGCTGCACGCCTTCACGCGAAATATCCGAGGTGCGGTTCTGCGAACCGCTGGCGATCTTGTCAATCTCGTCAATAAAGATGATGCCGCTCTGCTCCACCCGCTCCTTGGCCCGCTCGTTCAGCGCATCCTGATCCACCAGCTTGCCTGACTCTTCCTGTACCAGCACATTGAAGGCATCGCGTATTTTCATCTTGCGGCGGCTGCGACGCGGTGGAAAAGCCTTGCTGAACATGTCCTTGACCTGACCGCCCATCTGCTCCATGCCGGGAATGGCAAAAATATCAATGCCCTGGCCGCCCTGCTCAGTCACTTCCATTTCCACTTCCCGCTGGTCAAGAAAACCCAGGCGGAACTGTTGAAGCAGCTTTTCACGCGTGGAGGCGCGCTCTTCCTGACCAAAGGAGTTGGGCAACAGCAAATCCATCAGCCGCGACTCGGCCGCGGCCTCGGCCGCCTTGCGCACACGGGAATTTTCTTCCTCCCGCACCAGATTGATGCCGATTTCCATAAGATCGCGCACCATGGATTCCACATCACGCCCCACATACCCCACTTCCGTGAACTTGGTGGCTTCCACCTTGATGAAGGGCGCGCCGGACAGCTTGGCAAGACGGCGGGCTATTTCAGTTTTGCCCACGCCGGTGGGGCCCATCATGATGATGTTCTTGGGCGCCACCTCGTCACGCAGTTCCGGCGCAAGACGCCGCCGCCGCCAGCGGTTGCGCACGGCCACGGCCACCATGCGCTTGGCCTGTTCCTGACCCACCACAAATTTGTCCAGTTCCGCCACGATTTCACGGGGTGTCAAGGCGCTCATCAAGTGCTCCTGCTGAAGATATGCGTATTGCCAACATATAGGCATTCCCCGCGATTTGACAATGGCGCGCCGGGCAATTTGCCCGGACAAAATTTTACGGATAAACTGCCGCAATGGATGCCAGCTCCATTACGCGCGTGGCGCGCATCATTCAGGATGCGGCTCAGGCCGGCGGGCCGGCACGGGAGGAAGCCAGCCGGGCCGCAATGATTTTGCTGACCGAAGCACTGCCGCTCTGGCTCTTTCCCACGCTTTTTCTGGGGGGCCTGCTTCTGCAGACGGCGGCGCTTTTTTTGCATCGCCGCCTGTGGCTGGCGGCGGGCGTCGCCCTTGTTCTGTCCGCGGCCATAGTGGACAGGGATATCACTCTGGCCGCGGGCCAGGCGGTGGCCTTTATTGGTCTGCGCGGTCGCGTCAGGCGAAAACGTTGATCAGTTGCCCGACATGCGACGCCGAAACGCAAAAAACCCCGGCAAAGGCCGGGGTTTTTTGCGTTCTTGACAGGTCAGCCTACTTGAAGGCTTTTTCAAAATTGGGCACAACCTGCTTTTTGCGGCTCATAACGCCGGGCAGCCACACGGAGCTGCCTTCGGCCTTCACGCCAAAGGCTTTTTCCACCACACCGGGGTCGTCGGAAACGATCAGCATTTCCGAACCTTCCTTCATGATGTCCGTAAGCAGCAGGAAGACGCTGTGACGACCTTCGCCTTTCACCTTGGCGATTTCATCCTGCAGACCGGCCTTGACCTTTTCCAGAATGGAAAGATCCACCACTTCCAGCTGGCCGATGCCCACTTTGTTGCCGTTCATGTCAAAATCTTTATAGTCGCGGAAGACCAGGTCGTGCATGGAAGCGCCTTCCACGGCGCTCTTGACCTTGAACATTTCCATGCCCAGAGCCGTCACATCGCTCACGCCGGCGATCTTCGCCAGGGCGTCCACGGCTTTTTTGTCGGCTTCGGTACAGGTCGGCGATTTGAAGATGACCGTGTCGGAAAGAATGGCGCAGAGCAGGCCGCCGGCAATATTTTTGGGAATTTCCACCCCGTAGAAATCATACATGTTCTTGATGACGGTGCCGGTGCAGCCCACAGGCCAGATCCAGGCTTCCAGCGGAGAGGAGGTGGTCACGTCGCCCAGCTTGTGGTGGTCAACGATGCCCAGCACCGTGGCGGAATCCATGCCCTGAGGGGCCTGGGCGAGATCAGAGTAGTCCACCAGGTACAGAGTTTTCCCGGCCACGTCATTGACGACCTGAGGAGCGTTGAGCCCGAACTTTTTCAGAACGAATTCGGTTTCAGGGGTCGGCGCGCCCTGGGCGGCCGGGGTAACGTCAAAACCGCGCTTGCCGTACAGGTCAGCGGCGGCGATGGCGGCAACGATGCTGTCGGTATCGGGATTCATGTGACCAAGAACTAATGCGGACATGGCATTCTCTCCTTCCGGTAGGTTCTTTTATGATGCGGCCCCAGATGCACCGCTTTGTACCCTTTAGCACAAAGTCCGGGGCATGCCAAGACCTTTGCCGCAAATTTCCCGGCTCTGCCAGAGCCAAAGGCCGCTCTGTCGCGAAAATTTTGAAAAAAATCGAGAAAAAATCCCTCGTGATTTTTTTACTTTTTTCTGGAACGTGGATGCGCCTGATCGTAGACGCTGATCAGATGCTCCAGACTGACCTGGGTATAGCGCTGGGTGGTGGTCAGGCGCTGGTGGCCCAGCAGTTCCTGCACGCTGCGCAGATCCGCGCCCGCGGCCAGCAGATGCGTGGCAAAGGAATGACGCAGACTGTGCGGCGACACGGTAAAATCCAGACCGGCCCGGCGGCAGAGCCCGGCGATGCTCCGGGCCGCCTCGCGCCGGTTCAGCCGCGCGCCGCGCGCGCCCACAAAAAAGGCGTTTTCTCCTGGCAAGGCCAGATAGGGGCGTTCGCCAAGCCAGGCGGACAAGGCGGCACAGGCGGTATCGGACAAGGGCGCCAGACGCTCGCGCGACCCCTTGCCCATGACCCGCAACACGCGCGAATGCGCCTGCACGTCATCAAGGTTCAAGCCCAGGGCCTCGGAAATACGCAGCCCAGAACCGTACAGCAGCTCGGCCAGGGCCATATCCCGACAGAGCAGGCGCGCGGCGTGGGCTTCGGAGGGCGGCGCGGCCTTGGGCGCGTCCAGCAAGGCAAAGGTTTCATCCACATTAAGAGCGCGCGGGTGGTGTTTCTCTTGGCGAGGGTTGCGCACCTGCGCCGCCACGTTTTCGCTGACCTTGCCGCTGCGCAGCAGAAAACGAAAGAAAGAACGCACGGCGGCCAGCTTGCGGGCCATGGAGCTTTTTGCCTCGCCCTGGCGGAAAAGCCAGGCCAGAAACGCCTGAATATGTCTGCGGCTCACCTCTCGCGGCCGGGCCAGATTAACGCCCTGTTCATGCAAAAAAAAGGCAAGCTGCGCCAGGTCAGTGCCGTAAGCCTTTCGCGTTGCCTCTGCGGCTCCTTTCTGCACCGCCAGCCAGCTCAGAAAACCATCGATCAGCTCTCCGCCCCTATGCTTTTTATCCGCATCGCGCATACGGCTTGCGCCGCATGCCATGCCCCTCTTTTCCGCTTCTCCCGCGCCGGCAGCGCGGCCTCTCCCGCCGCCGCTCATGTGGCCGTCACCTCATAGCGCGCGCCGGGCAGACGCCTGACCCGATCCAGCATTTCCAGGCCGATGAGCAGGGCGTTAAGCTCATGTGCCGGCATAGCCAGCGCGAGCGCCAGCGCATCGGCCTGCATGGGCCCCCGCTCGCGCAGACAGTGCAGCAAGCGTTCTCCCTGATCAGCCGGAACCAGGGATTCGGCTTCGCCGCACACGCATTCAGAACAGGGCGGCGTCGCGGGGGAATTTTTTGCAACGCATTCCCCCAAAGCGCCTGTCCGCGCCTTCCGCTCTTTTCGCGTCGCCGGCACAGGCGGGTACAGGGCCTTTTCCGCATCTGGCAGGCTGGCTTCACTGATGCCAAAAGGACGCAGCTGTTCTGCCAGATCGCGCAGCACATCTTCGGCGCTGAACACGGGACGCGCGCCCTGGCGCACCAGATCCTGACAGCCCAGGCAGTGAGAATCCAGAGCCGGGCCAGGCACGGCGTAAACATCGCGGTTCTGTTCCAGAGCAAGACGGGCGGTAATCAGACTTCCGGAACGGCTGGCCGCCTCCACCACAAGAACACCCAGGGCAAGACCGCTGATGATCCGGTTGCGGATGGGAAAATGCTCCGCCAGCGGCGGCGCTCCGGGCGGAAACTCTGACAGCAGCAAGCCACTCTCCCCCATTGACCGGAAAAGTTTTTCGCCAGAACGGGGATATACCCGGTCAATGCCGGCGCCCAAAACGCCTATGCTGCGTCCTATACGGGCCAGAGCGGCCTCATGCGCCACACTGTCGATGCCCTGGGCCATGCCGGAAACAACGGCTATGCCGCAGGCGGCGAGGCAGCGCGCCATATAGGCGGCCACGGCCAGGCCCTGATCCGTGGCCCGGCGCGAACCCACAATGGCAAAGGCGGGCGACCGAAGCAGAGAGGCATCGCCCCGGCAGTACAGCAGCGCAGGGGCGTCGGGCAGTTCGCGCAAGCGTTGCGGATAACAGGGGTTCGTCCAGAGCAGGATACCCACATTCAGGCGGCGGGCTTGATCCCACTCCGGTCGGGCGGTGGTTCGCCAGGAACCGGTGGCCATTTCCGCGGCCTGCCGTTGGTTCAGACCGGCTTCGCGCCAGCGCTGGCGGGCCTGCAGGGCCTGATAGGCGGAACCGAAGGCGCGCAGCAGGCGCGCGCATGAGCGCGCCCCCAGTCCACGGCAGTGCCGCAAGGCCAGAGAAGCCCAGTACTCGGTGCGAGCGGCCTCATCCATGCCCGCCCATGTGGGGATGCCGCCCATATTCGGCGCGGAGGCAGCGACCGCACCGGCGGGCGTATTTCCCCCTGTTCGCGCGATCAACGCGCCAAGCCCCGCGCATGGGCCAGACGGGCAGCCTCGGAATTGGGAAAATCTGTCAGCAGGGTCTTGTATTTCTGGGTCGCGCCCGCCTTGTCGCCCAGACGGTTCAGGCACATCCCGGCCTTGAGCAGGGCGTCGGCATTTTTGTGGTGGCGCGGATAGGAAGTGTTGACGGCCTGAAATTGCGCCAGCGCATCCCTGTAATTACCCTGGGCGTAGAGGCATTCGCCTATCCAGTATTCGGCATTGGCTGCGTAACGGCCCTGGGGATACTGGTTCAGGAACTCCCGAAAACGGCTGATTCCCTCCGCCGGGCGACCTGAAAGCGCCACATTGAGGGCCGCCTTGTAGGCCGCATCCTCCCCCTTGCCTCCCGCAACGGGTCGGAACGACGCGGAAGGCGGATTTTGCGTTGTCGTCGGAGCCGGCGCGACAATTGCCGGCGGCGCAGACGCAGCGGTTGGCGCGGGCGCAACAGCGGAAGCGGCCACAGGCGGCAAATCGGGGTGTTCCGGCGGCAAGGTCAGCTCGGAAGGCGGCAGGACGGGCACCGGCACGGATGCGACGCCGGACGGAGCCGATTCCGCGACGCCCTTGCCGCCGGAAGACGCCCCTGTGGCGGAACTGGCCGCCGGCGCGACCGGAATTTCAGCGGGCGGCAAGGCCAGGCCGCCTGTGGCGGGAGCGGTGGCCGCCAACTGACCGGAAGGGCCGAGCTCGGTTTCGGGACGCCCCACCTGACCGGAAGGGCCAGCGGCTTTTCTTTTGCTTTTTTCCGTCCTGGAAGCGGACGCTCCGGCGGGAAAAGACGCGGGCGGCGCGGCGGGGTCAATAATTTTGGCTGAAGCCACAGCCGGAGCGCCCTGGACGGCGGGCGGCATTTTTTCGCCGCTGCGGGCGTTGCCCGGCACAACGGAGGCTTGCGGCAAAGAAGACGGCGCGGGCGCATGCGCGCTCTGCTCCGGCGGCGCGGGCCGCGGGGGAACGATGGGCACAACGGTCATGCCGGTCTTATGGCCGTTGCGGGTACGCACTTCATAGACACGGTTGTTGAGCAGCGCCACCTGGCTGTTCAGCGCGGTCACGCTGTTTTCCAGCGTGCGCAGGCGCTGCTCCGTTTCGCGCAAAACCCGCTGATTCGTCTCGCCGGTGGCTTCCACCTTGCGCATCTGCCCGCTGGAAGCGCAGCCGCCCACCGCCAGGGCAAGGCAGGCCGCCGGAATTACAAGAATTTTTTTCATACCACTCTCCTGCCTTTTTTCTGCCCCAAGCCGCTTTATATTTCAAGAAGTCTTGCGGCTGCCGCGTTTTTCAGGCAAGTACAAGCCTGTACAACGCTCGGTGAGCATAGCGCATGCTCCCCGGACAGCGCAAGATTGCAAGGAGTCAGCATGAATACGCCCGATCCGGTCTTTTCCCAGACGCAAGGCGGCGCGTTATGAACGCCGTCCGTGAATTTCTGCTCGCCAATCCGTTGTTGCAGACGGGCCTTGACAGCATCAGCGTGGCGGTTCCGCTGGCCGCCCTGCTGGCCTTCGCCGGCATGGGCTTCATGTCCGGCACGGCCCGCGTCCTTTCCTTCACGCGCCGGCGCTCCTCATACGACAAATGCGCCCGGCAGCTTGCCCTGCTCGGGCTGGTGCTGGGCTGGCTGCTGCTGATCGGGGGCCGGGTCTGGATTGTTTTTACCCAGGCCGGGCATACGCCCGACTCTCTGCCAGGCTTTCTGATTGAAATAAGCTGGATTCTGCTGAGCCTCGCCGTACTGCTCTGCAGCCTGTACTACACCCTGTGGAACATTTTGAGGAACATGCCCGTCCTGCATGTGACCCTGGGCATGCTGAGCGGCGTGCAAGGCTGCGTGGCGGTTGTGGTCACGCTGGCCGCAGCGCGTTTTCTTGCCGCCTTCGCCCATCCTGAAGCGGCTACCATGACGCTCGCCGAGATTTTCCCCGCCGCCTGGAGCGCGCCGCTCTGGAGCGCCCTCTGCTATACCCTGCCGCTGCTTCTGGCCATGCCAGCCGCCTTTGGCGCGCTCTGGCTGCCTCTGCGGCGCAGGCACGACGATTTTGGCCGTGACCATTACAACGCCATGATTCCCTGGTGCGCGGGCTGGGCCCGCAACGCCTGGAGCCTGCTCTGGCTGCTGCTGCTCGTTTCCAGCGGCCTGCGAGTGTGGCTGCACTGGCAGGACGGCGTTTTCAGCCCACAGGACGCCATTGTCGAAAGCTCACGCCTGCTGCTCTGGCTGATTCCCCTGCTGCTCTGGACCATGGTGCGCCGCAGCGCCATCGCCCTGCGCCACAAACTGACCCTGCTGGCCGCGCTGCTCATCGCCATGAGCTTTATGCTGCCCTACTATCTGGAGGCCACAGGCATATGAAAATGGCCGCGCCGCAGCCCGGCGGAATCATTTTTTCAAATACTGGCCGCGCCATTCGTCAAGAAAGAGCAAACTGGTTTCCAGTTCGTTGAGCGCGCCGCTCTGCTCCCGCAGACGGGCCAGCACATCGTCAAACGAGGCGTGCGGCCCCAGACCCAGCCTGCGCGTCAGTTGCGCCAGCTCTTCCAGCAATTGCGGGTCAAGCTCCGGCGGCGCGTCCCGCACCGCTTCATCCCTGCGCGGCCAGGAGCCCAGTTCGGCTTCCAGATACTCCAGCAGCGCGGTCATGCGCAGTTCATAGGTGTGGTCGCGCAACGTCCGTTCCCGCGCGCGCCGGGCGTAGGCCGCGCGTTCTTCGGGATGGGCCAGAAAATAGTCGATCCTGGCGTAGCATTCATTCATGGACGTGAAGGTGGCCAGTTCATCGGGCGTGAAAAGCTCACCGAGCAGAGAGCGCTGATCCACCAGTTGAAAGGCGCCCATAGCGGCCAGTTCAAAGGTGCGCGGATTGACAAAATCCCCATGGCTTACCGGATCCCCCCCCTGCAAGCTGGAATGCAGGTTGAGATTCACCTGGGCGGCATTGTAAACCTTGACGCTTTCTTCCTCACTGATGCGCGCGCCCTGGCGCTGGATGTTGGCGCTCAGCAGGCTCTCCCCCTCCCAGTCTGAGCCCCATATCTTGAAATTCCGCCCGGCCAGCGGCCGGAAAGCCTGGCGGCGGTTGGGGTAGCCCGCGCCGAGAAAGGCGATGTCCGAACCGTATTCCTTTTGCTCGGCCTGGCTCAGTTTCAGCGGTTTGTGAAATTCCGGCAGGGCCGCCAACGGCAGATACAGGGCGCGCGGCTGCCTGATTTGCGCCAGTTCGGACAGAAAGGGCTCTTTCTGGATGACGGCAAAAACGTCATACAATGGCGCATAGCTTCGCCAGTAGCTGAATACCCGGTAGTCTTCCACAAACCACATGGCCGTGCGCACCCCGGCGCGCCGCAAACGCTGCAGGAGAGTCCGGCTCGCGGGAGCCTGGGCCAGAGCCAGCACGAGGTGCGGTTCCAGCGACTGAACCTGGGCCCAGATAGCCTGAGAGACTACCTGAAAAAAAGAATTTTCCAGCGGCGCAGTCTGGGCGGGCGTCAGCCCCAGGCCCTTGAGCCCGGTAAAGGCCGGATAGAGCATGGGGGCTTCAAAAAGCCGCGCCGTATGCCCCAGCGAGCGCAGGGCCGCGGCGCAATACCGGCCTATGGGCAGCGAGCCGCCGTACATGGGCAGAATCACCAGAATACGCAGGGGCGTAACAGGCATCAGCAATACCTCCCGGGCGGCAGCATCCAGTCCGCGTCATGGCACAGCCAGTCGCGCAGGGCGTCCCGTTCCGCCGGTTCCGTTGGATGGGTCGGTTCCGGCGATTCCGCCCCGCCGCTTTCCGGCAGATGCAAAAATTCCGCCAGCAACGCGCGAGTAAAGGCCCGCTGCGGGGCATGGACATCCTGGCCCCCGACCAGACGCAGCACGCCGCCCAGGGCGTCCAGATCGCTGCGCCAGAATTGCAGATTATCCGGCAAGTCGACCCTGATCCGCGCATCGGCCCGCACGGCCGCCGCCAATGAGCGCAGCAGTTCCCTGCCCTGCAAAGCGTCCAGACATGCTACAGCATGGGGACACGGGGCGGATTCCAGACAGGGCGCGCAGAAACGCGAAGCCTGCCAGATCGCATGTCCGCGGCCATATGGGCCTGTTTCATGACACCAGGCCGAGGAAAGAAAAAACGCCAGCACCGGAACGCCCAAATGGGCCGCCAGGTGCATGATGCCCGTATCCGGCGTGAGCAGCGCGTCGAGGCCCTCAACCGCGTGAATCAGACCGGGCCAGTCTGTTTTGCCGCTGAGGTCTTCAACCTTTTCTTGAACTTTTGCGGGTAAAAGCCGCTGCAGCTTGCGCGCGACCGGCCGCTCAGCCGCGGAACCCAGCAGGCGAACCCCGGGGCCGTCCAGCAGACCGAAAAGCGTTTGCAGTATTGAGGCCAGCACCGGCAGCGGCAGGGAACGGCGGGATTCACGCCCGGCCAGCACCACGCCCAGGCCCTGGCCGCCGGGCCGGGCCAATGGATTTATCTGATCCGCCGCCAATGGCGACGGGGCGAAGTGCCCCCAGAAATCAACCAGATTCAATGAAGAGACAACTCGCCTCTCGCTCAGGCGAAAGGCCAGACGCGCCCAGGGCGAACGTGTGACGGCGCTCTGCGGAGCCCGCGCCGGGCGATAGCCCATTACCGTTTCCGGCTCGAAAAGACGACAGATGGCGGCTGTGACAGGAGAAAAATTGCAGTTGTAGACGGCCTGAAAACCTGCTTCGCGCCACTGTCGGAACACTGCTCTGTTTTCGGCCAGCGCGGCGGCCCCGGGCTGACCGTGCAGGCGCAGCCCGAACACCTCCGCGCCGGGATAGAGCAGGCGCGCCAGGGCCGCAAGGCCGGCGTCCACGCCAAGGCACACCCGGCCCCGCTCCTGCAGAGTCCGGATCAGACGCTTGCTCTGCACCAGATCGCCGAAGCGGGCCGCCTGTAAAACCAGAAATGCCGCCATCACCTGTCCTTGGAATCTGCTGTGACAATCTGGATTTAGCCCATTCATTCGCCCGAGGCAAGCAAAGCCCTTTGCAAAAAGCGGCACGCTCCTGTAGGCTGGGAAACGACGCGCCCGACGCGCCCAACCCTGCAACAGAAGTTGAAACAGATGTCATCCACCGCGCCGCGCCCTCCCCTGTATCCTATCCTTCTCTCGCTGCGGGGCCGCCATTGCCTGGTGGCCGGCCTGGGAGAAGTGGGCCAACGCAAACTGGCTGGTCTGCTGGCTTGCGATCCGGCCTCGGTGCTGGCGCTGGATGCGGCGCGGCCCGAAAACCTAGCCGCCGGGGCCGCCGCGCTGATCAAAGACCCGCGCGTTGTCTTTGCATGCCGCGCCTGCTCTCGCGCTGACGTGCGGGGTCGCGCCCTGGTGTTCGCGGCCACCGGCAACGCTGAGGAAAATGCCCGTATCGCCGCCCTCTGCCGTGAGGCGGGCGTTTTGTGCAATTGCGCCAGCGCGCCTGATCTGGGCGCGTTCAGTGTGCCTGCCGTGGCCCGGCGGGGCGGGCTCTCCGCGACATTGTCCACCGGCGGGGCCAGCCCGGCTCTGGCCAGGCGCTGGCGGCACGAACTGGAGGACTGGCTGGCCCCTCGCGCCCGCATGGTTCGGCTGATGGCGCGCTTGCGCCCTCTGGTTCTTGCCTTGCACGCCGAGACAGGGCAAAATACTCGCCTGTTCCGCGCATTGGCGGCGTCACCCTTGCAGACCTGGCTGGCGGAGGGCGATCTTGAAAGTTGCCGTCAGTGCCTTCTGGCGGAACTGCCCCCGGTTTTGCATGTTCACATAGCGGAGTTGCTTGATGATCTCGCCTGAAACCTCAACGCTGACGACATTGTGTTTGTACGCCCTGGCCAGCGCAGCCGGACTGGCGGGCATGACCATGCGCAGCCCCTTCTGGCGTCGTATGGGCTGCTGGCTGGCCCTGGCCGGTTTTGCCTGCCAGACCCTGATGCTGACCCTGGGCTTTCACAAGGCCCTGCCGAGCGGCCTGAGCCTGGGCGCGTATCTGCAAATGCTGGCCTGGTTTGTGCTGCTCTGCGGCCTGCTTGTGTGGCTCAGGCTGAAGCAGGAGACGGCCCTGCTGTTCGCCGCGCCACTGGCTTTGATACTGTTCGCCATGTCCGCCCCCTACCTCAGCGTGCTGGTGCATGTGCCGCCTGCGCTCAAAGCTCCCTTCTACGCTCTGCATATCGGAGCGCTGTTCCTGAGCCTGGGCCTGCTGACCTTCTCTTTCGCGGCGGGGGCGCTCTTTCTTTTTCTGGAAGGACGCATCAAGAGCAAGCAACACATGAAAGGCTTCTGGCAGGACATGCCCGCCCTTTCCATGCTGGACAAAATCAATGCCTTTACAACACTGACGGCTTTTCCGCTCTACACTCTGGGCATCACCGCCGGGCTGATCTGGGCCAAGCCCGTATTCGGCGCCACGGTCACCGGCGACCCCAAGGAAGTCATCAGCATTGTGGTCTGGCTGCTGTTCGCCGCGCTATTCCACAACCGCCTGGCCAACGGCTGGAAAGGCCGCAAACCGGCACAACTGGCTGTTTTCATCTTTCTTCTCTGCCTGTTTTCAATCATTGTGGTGAACACCTTTATGGAGACGCACCACGCTTTCATTCGGAGCTGACCCGGGATCGCCATGGACTGTGACATTTTTCTTGTCGGCCTCAATCACCGCACGGCGGGCGTGGACGTGCGCGAACGTTTCGCTCTGGTCGATTTTTGCGACGAGGAACACTGGGCGTTGCCCTGTGTCGGCGCGGTGAGCGAAGCCATGATTCTTTCCACCTGCAATCGTGTGGAATTGCTGGCCGCCGGCACAGGCGACGTCTCCGGCCAGATGTTGTCCTGCTGGGCAAAGGCGCACGGGGCGCGAACCGACGAGCTCAGACCCTACGTCTACATCCACAAGAATCTGGAGGCTGTGCGCCATCTTTTTTCCGTGGCCTCCAGCCTGGATTCGATGGTGCTGGGGGAACCCCAGATTCTGGGCCAGTTGAAGACCGCCTACCGCAAGGCTGCGAACAGCCACGCCACCGGCGTGATACTCAACCGTTTGCTTCACAAGGCCTTTTCCGTGGCCAAAAGGGTCCGCACCGAAACGGCCGTGGCTTCCAGCGCGGTTTCCATCAGTTATGCGGCGGTGGAACTGGCCAAGCGCATCTTTGGCGACATGCGCTCCCACAAGGCCCTGCTGGTGGGCGCGGGTGAAATGGCGGAACTGGCGGCCACACATCTTTTGCAGGCCGGCATTGACGAAATTCTGGTGGCCAACCGCACTCTGGCCCGAGGCCGGGAACTGGCCGAACAGTTTCACGGCAGGGCCGTTCCCTTTGAGCAACTGGCCGGCCATCTCACGGAAGTGGACATCATTATCACCTCCACGGGCTCGCCGGAACCCATCATCCGCGCCCGCGACATCCGAAACGTGCTCAAGGCGCGCAAGAACCGGCCCATGTTCTTCATCGACATCGCCGTGCCCCGCGATATTGACCCTGACGTCAATGGCCTGGACAATGTTTATCTTTACGATATTGACGATCTTAAAGAAGTAGTTGAAGAAAATCTGGCCAACCGACGGGATGAAGCCGCCAAGGCCGCTGAAATCGTCAATGAAGAGGTGGAATTTTTCGCCCACTGGCTCGACAGCCTGGACGCCCAGCCCACCATTGTGGATCTGATTCAGCGCGGCGAACGCATGGCGCAGGAGGAACTGGCGCGAACCATGAAACATCTGGGCCCACTGGACGAACAGAGCCGCGCGGCCCTGGAAACCATGGTCAGCGCGCTGGTGCGCAAGCTGAACCATGACCCCATCATGTTTCTCAAGGGCGGCGGCATGTCGCGTGAGGGCGGCGCGGCGCGCATCAGTTTGGTGCGGCGAATATTCAATCTGGACAAAAGCGCGTGCGCCTGCAGCGGGAAAAGCTGATGCGCTGGTATGTCGTTGACGACCTCAGCGCCGGTGAGACGGCGCGGCTGGCTCAGGCCCTGCGGGATATGGAGTTCAGCTCCGGAGTGGACAGCCTCTACTGGCTGCCCGTGCCCGAAAACCTGCTCTCGCCGGTGCAGCGCAAGCACGCGGTTGACTGCGGCCCCCATGCGCTGGGCCTGGAGCTGGAAGAACACAGTCTGCGTTTGGAGCTGCTTGTGAGGGCGCGGGGGCGTCTGCGTTGCGATTGCGTGCATTATGCGGGGCCGGAACTGCGCGCGCGCATGATCGCCTATCTGGATCAGTTGATGGCTGATTTGCAGATTTCCGCCTGAATCGGATTAACTTTGATTATTTCACAAAGCCAGAATCTACAAGGGTCCGCATCTGCGCCCAGCCCGCGCACGAATCATGCCTGCGCCTCGCGCTGCCGTCAGCTCTTGCCGGCGATATGGAATTTTTAATGTAAAACATCCCAATATTCATCCTTTACATGAACTTTTTACCGAATCTGCGCTGCCTTTCCCCTGCCTCTGCCCGAATGTGCCTTGCCGTGGAGCGTTTCTACCTCCGTCAGTTGGCCTTGCCGCGCGGCACGCGTCTGCTGCTGGCGCTTTCCGGCGGGGCCGATTCCACAGCTCTGGCCTGTATTTTGCGCATTCTTTCTCCCCGTCTGGAGCTTGAACTCTTTGCGCTGACCCTGAATCACGGTCTGCGTTCCGAAGCTGACGCCGATGCCCGCTGGGCACAGGCGCTCTGCGCGCGGCTCGGCATTCCCTGCGCGTGCCGGCGCGTTGATGTGGCGAGGCTGGCCGTCGCCCATGGCTGGGGGCTGGAAGAAGCCGGGCGCCACGCGCGTTACGCCTTGCTGGAAAAAGAGCGCCAGGCGCAAAAGGCGGATTTTGTGGTTCTGGGACATCATGCCGGAGATTTGAGCGAGGATGTGCTGTTGCGTCTGACGCGCGGAGCCGGCTGGCCCGCACTGGGCGGCATGGCGGCCCGCGATGACGCCCGCCGCCTGTTGCGCCCTCTGCTCTTCACCAAACCGCAAGCCCTCAGAAATCTGCTGAAGGAATGCGCTCTCTCCTGGCGGGAGGACGCCAGCAACGCCAGCCCCGATTTTATGCGCAACCGTCTGCGCCATACTGTGCTGCCGCTACTGCGCAGGGAAAACCCGGCTTTAGACAGAAGCATGGGCGTCCTCTGGCGGCTGGCCCGGTGGGATGCGGACTACTGGGAAAAGTTCCTGACCGAAGCGCTGAGCGCCCATCCCTGGCATGAAGAAAATCAGGACGGACTTCCCGCTCTTCTGCTGCCGCGTGAACTGCTGGCCGGCCTGCACCCGGCGGCCCGGCTGCGCCTGTACCTTAAAGCCGTGCGCTATCTTGTTCAAAGAAAAAAGCTGCAGAAAGACGAGACGCCCAGGAGCGGCGCTCAGGCCAGGGCGCGCACCCTGCTGGAGCTGGATGCGGCGTTGCGCGAGGGGCGCGGCAATAGCCGCTTTCAGCTGCCCGGCGGCATTGAGGCCCGCCTCAGACGCGGCGCGGTGCGCTTTGTCCAGACGGGTTCTTCTCCAGAAGGCTGCCCGGCAAAAAATCACTCCATAATGCGCTAGTGTCTATCTACAAGGGTAGACACTACAAAACCCGCAAGGTTCTGCGGCGTAGCCGGGTTCATTTACGATGAAAAAGGCTTTTTAAACTGATGCTGTAATTTGTTAAAATTACAGAATTAAATTTTTTCTTGACTCCCTCTCTAAAAAATTTCTTGCATTAAGGGATAAAATCCGCGTAGTTCAAAAGCTACGCCGAATCTCCAACAT
>NZ_JBNPLS010000021.1:0-45811 GCF_050313595.1 Desulfovibrio sp. SGI.169
CGCAACAGGCCCGCATGAAGCATCTTTCTCTCGCGGCGCGATACCGCCCCCAGACCTTCGCCCAGGTGGCCGGACAAGACATGGTCAAGGCCGTGCTGTCCCGCGCCGCCGCCGAGGACCGCCCCGCCGCGGCCTACCTGCTGAGCGGCACGCGCGGCGTGGGCAAGACCACCATCGCCCGCATCTTTGCCAAAGCCCTCAACTGCGAGCGCGCCCCCGCCCCCGAGCCCTGCAACCAATGCGCCCAGTGCCGCAAGATCACCCAGGGCGTCCATGTGGACGTCACCGAAATCGACGGCGCTTCCAACAACAGTGTGGAAGACGCCCGCTCCCTGCGCGAAACCGTTGGCTACGCGCCCATGGAGGGCCGCTACAAGATTTTCATCATCGACGAAGCCCACATGCTCACCCGCAACGCCTTCAACGCCCTGCTCAAGACGCTGGAGGAACCGCCGGAGCGCGTGGTCTTCATCTTTGCCACCACCGAGGCGCACAAATTTCCGGTGACCATTGTCAGCCGCTGCCAGCATTTCGTCTTCCGCCATCTGGGCGAAGACGCCCTGACCGAGCACCTCAGCGGCGTATTGCGCAAAGAAAAGATAGCGTTTGAGGAAGGCGCGGCGCGCCTGCTGGCCCGACGGGCCGCCGGCAGCGTGCGCGACGGCATGTCTTTGCTGGACCAGGCCCTGGCCCTGGGCGGCGCAAGCCTGACCACGGCCATGACCCGCGATGTGCTGGGCCTGGCCGGGCAGGAATTGTTCGGCCGCCTCTTCGAGGCCCTGCACGGGCGCGACTGCGCCGCCGTGGCCGAGCTTTCACGCCAGATTCTCCAGCAGGGTGTAGACATTGGCTTTTTCGTGCGGGAACTGGCGGGCAACCTGCGCAATCTTTTTCTGCTGCGTCAGGGCGGGGCCGCCATGCTGCCCAGCCTGCGCCTGCCCGCTGACGAGGCCGCCTTTCAGCAGGCGCTGGCCCCGCGCTTTTCCGCCGGGCATCTGCACGCGGCCTGGCAAATGACCCTGGACGCCCAGCGCGGCATTGTGCAGAGCCCGGAACCGGCGGCGGCTCTGGAACTGCTGCTGCTCAACCTGGCCTTGCTGCCCCAGTTGCTGCCGCTGGAACGCCTGCCGCAACAGGAAGCGGCGCATGATGCGCCCACGCCCCCCCCCACTGTTCCACCTGATGCTCAGGCCGCGTCCGTCGCCCCGCGGTCGGACACGCCGCCCACGCAAGCCGCGCCGCAGCAGCCCGCGCAGCGCCCGGCAGCCGGAAGCCGCGCGCCGGAAAAGGCGGCCGCGCCGGAGACGGAAGCCGAACAGGAGCCTGATCCCGCTCCGGCTGATCCGGAACCGGTGAACGCGCCCGCCACGCCCGCCGCAACAGGCCCAAACCCGACGCCTGGCGCAAAGGCGGAGGCCGGGCAGGCCGCGCGCCCCGGCTTTCAGCGCGACTGGCAGGCTTTTTGCGAATTTTGCGCGGCCGAGCAGAGCGCCGGGCGGCCCGCGCCGCAGCCGCATCTGTTGCGCGGCCTGGGCGTTGACTGGCAGGAACGCCGGTTGCGTCTGACGCCCAAGGCCCAGACCCTGCTTCACCAGATGGAGAAACAGCGCGGCGCGCTGGAAGCGGCGCTGGCGGCTTTCGGAGCGGGCGCGCCGCGGCTGGAGTTCATTGCCCCGCGTCCGCCGCGCGGCGAGGCCGAGCTTATTGAGGAGTTCAGCAGAAAGCCGGAGCTGCAACCCTGTCTGGAGGTGCTCCAGGCGTCTATTGTTCACTGTACGGAAATCAAATAATCCCCAAGGAGACAACATGCGAAATATGAATGACATCCTGCGTCAGGCGCAGGTCATGCAGAACAAGCTGACCAAACTTCAGCAGGAAATGGCCGAGCGCTCGTATGAGGCGGCCAGCGGCGGCGGCATGGTCAGGGCCGAAGTTTCCGGCAAGCAGGAGCTGCGCAGGCTGACCATCGACCCCAAGGCGCTGGAAGGCGGCGACGTGGAAATGCTGCAAGACCTGATTCTGGCCGCGGTCAACGAGGCCGGACGCATCGCCCGTGAGACCATGGAACGCGAAATGAACAATATTTCCGGCGGCATCAGGCTGCCCGGCATATTCTAGGCGTCCATGCAAGAGCGTATCCCCGAACCGCTCAGGGCCCTGGTGGAGCAACTGGCCCGTCTGCCGGGCCTGGGGCCCAAATCGGCCATGCGCGCGGCCATGACCCTGCTCAAGTGGCCGGAGGCCGAAACCCGCCGCCTGGGCCGGGGCATCCATGACCTGCGCGACAATCTGCATCTTTGTTCGCGCTGCGGCGGCCTGTCCTCCACGGACCCCTGCCCCGTATGCGCGGATGCCGGACGCGCGCGCGACACGCTCTGCCTGGTCGCCGAATGGGACAGCATGCTGACGCTGGACGAAGGCGGCTTTTACCGGGGCCAGTATATGATTCTGGGCGGCCTGCTGGCCCCCCTGGAACGCATGGATTCGGAGAGCCTTGACCTGGCCAGGCTGACCCGGCGGCTGGAGGAAGGCGAGGTGGCGGAACTGATTCTGGCTCTGGGGGCCACCCTGGAGGCGGAAAACACGGCCTCCTTCATTCGCCAGATGGTGCGCAAGCGTTTTCCCCGCATCCGCGTCTCGCGTCTGGCCCAGGGCATCCCCCTGGGCGCGGAGGTCAAGTACATGGACAGGGAAACCCTGCGCCAATCCCTGCAGTACAGGCAGGATCTGACCTGAGAACACGCGTGATCTGAACCGGGCGGCGGCCTTTTGAACGGCGTCGCGTTTTGCAAGGCGGAGGCGCGCCTGTGGATATGATCTCTCATCCCGCTTTCCAGGCCCTGGCGGCCGGTTTGCTCTCCTGGCTTTCCGTCAGCCTCGGCGCGGCGCTCATCTTCACCCGCCGCGCGTTCTCGCGCCGGGCCATGGATTGCCTGCTGGGCGCGGCCGGGGGCATGATGCTGGGCGCGGCCTTTTTGGGCCTGCTGCGGCCCGCCCTGGAGCTGGCCGCCCCCCTGGGGCGTCTGGCCTTCCTGCCCATTGCGGCGGGCCTGCTGCTGGGCGCGGCCTTTCTCTTGTGTCTGGACCGTGTGCTGCCGCACATCCATATGTTGCAGAATACGACCGAAGGTCTTTCCACCAGCTGGCGGCGCAGCATTCTGCTGGTCACGGCCATGGCCCTGCATCACATCCCGGAAGGTCTGGCCATCGGCGTGGGTTACGGCGCCGCCGGCGCCGAAAGCATGGCCGCCCCGGGCGCGGGGCTGAGCACGGCTCTGGTGCTGACCCTTTCCATCATGTTGCAAAACGTGCCGGAAGGGCTGGTGGTTTCCGCCGCCCTGCGCTCCGAGGGCTTTTCCGCGCGCAAATCCTGCTTTTACGGCGTGCTTTCCGGCGTTACAGCCCCTCTGGGCGCCGTGCCGGGCGCGCTGGCCGCCGGCAGCGCCGCCGGGCTGTTGCCCGTGGCGCTCGCATTTGCCGCCGGCGCCATGATATATGTTGTGGTGGAAGAAGTGACGCCCGAAGCCAATGCCTCGGGCAATGGCAACCTGGCCACTGTTTCCTGTATCGCGGGCGTCTGTCTGGTGATCATGCTTTCCGCCCTGGCGGGCTGACGGTCGGGGGGGGCGCGCCGCTTTTTTCCGCGCGAAAAGCCGCACGCATAACGTTCCGTCCGCAAATGCCGATAGATGATCATGCACACCCGCTGGCGACTTACCCGCAACCCATGTGAATAATGCCGGCCAGCCACAATTTAATCGCTGAGGAGATCATGCATATGCGTCTCAACATCACCACCACCGTGCTGCTCGTCCAGATCGGCGCCCTGCTCCTCTCTTGCGGCACGCTGTTCGTCTGCGGCCGCGCAGCCTTTGACGACGCCTTGCCCGGTCTGATCGCGGCCGTAGTCATTGGCGCGCTGGGCGCGCTGTTTACGGCGAACCGCCTGGCGCCCCTGAATAAAATCTATGGTTACATCTTCGCCGTCAGCAAGGGGGACAAAAAGGCGACGCTGGAGGCAAACGCCTGTGGCGGCCTGAAGCCTTTGGCCGAGGCCGCCACGAGCATGGTGACGCGGTGCGAGGGACAGGCCGGCTGGTATGAAGGCATTCTGAATACCCTGCCCTGGGCCATCTCGGTCACTGACATGAACATGCACTGGACCTTCTGCAACACGGCCTCGCTCAAATCCATGAACAAAGCCAGCATGGACGAGGTGCGCGGCCTGCACTGCTCTGAAAAGAAAGGCAATATCTGCGACACGCCCCAGTGCGGCATTGAGCAGTTGCGTCTGGGCAACAAGCGGGTCATCAACCACATGCCCAACGGCAAAACCATGCAAATCACGCTGGATTTCCTGCATGACGCATCGGGCGCTCCCATCGGCCATGTGGAAATCGGCGAGGACATCACCGAAAAAATCCGCCTGGAAGAAGCGAGCAAAACAGCCGCCGCCAAGGCCCGCTCCGCCATGGTGGAGCAACTGGAAGGCGTGGTCACAACCCTGAATGACGCCGCCGAAACGCTGACCGCTTCGCTTACGGACGTCAAGGATCAGGCCGGCGTGGCCTCGGCCCGTCTGGCCGAAGCGGCCACGGCCATGAACGAAATGAACTCCACGGTGCTGGAAGTGGCGAGCAATGCCGAGGGCGCGGCCGAGGCCGCCACCTCCGTGCAGCAGCAGGCCGGGGAAGGCGACAGCCTTGTCCGGCGAACCATTGAAAGCCTGCGGACGGTACGGGAACAGTCCGTGAGTCTGAAGAGCGATATGGCCGGGCTTGACCAGCAGGCCAGAGACATCGGCACGGTGCTTACCCTGATTCGCGATGTGGCGGACCAGACCAACCTGCTGGCCCTCAACGCGGCCATTGAGGCGGCGCGGGCCGGCGAGGCGGGGCGCGGCTTCGCCGTGGTGGCCGACGAGGTGCGCAAGCTGGCCGAAAAGACCATGAAGGCCACCCAGGAAGTGGAATCCGCCATTGCGGCCATCCAGCAGGGCACCGGCAAAAGCGCCGTCACGGTGGACAACGCCGTGAACGCATTGAGGAAGCGGGCCATATGGGCGAAGAGTCCGGCAACTCTCTGGAAAAGATTTCCACCCTGGCCGAAGACTCCAGCAGCCGGGTGTCGGCCATCGCCGCGGCCGCCACGGAGCAGTCCGCCGCCTCCGAGGAAATCAACCGCAGCATCTCCGAAGTGAACCAGTTGAGCGCGGACATCGCCGAAGCCATGCAGGGCGCTTCCAATCAGGTGATGGACATGGCCAACCAGGCCCATGTGCTCAAGGATATCCTGGACGGCATCCGCGCCCAGGGCATGCAGGAAAACGGAGAGAGCGCCGCGGCCTAACGCGGCGGATTCTCCCGCACCCTGTCAGCCGCAAAAAGGCCGGAGCAAAGCTCCGGCCGGCTGCTGACCCTTTGTCAGCGGCCCCGGAAATCAGGAGCAGGTCGCGGCTTCGCCGCGCCGTAAGCGACTGATTTTCGTGTCTTTCCGTCAAGCCGCGCAAGCGGCTTAGACGGCGCAAACCCCGCTTCGCGGGCTTTGTCAATAGTAAGAGGCCGGAGCAAAGCTCCGGCCTCTTACTATTGTCCGCTGTCGGCGGGCGGTCTTCGCTACGGGTGATTCTTGAATTTGTCGGCCACAGCCTTGCCGCCGCTGTGGCAGGGGGTGCAGTCCATAACGCCCTTGCCCCAGTTGGCGTCGTTGCCCTTGGTCATATGGCATTCGCCACAGCCGGCCACGGCTTTCTGGATCGGGAAGGAACCCTTGTAGTTCTTGCCCTGCTCAATCTTGGCGTTCATGATTTCAATGGCCTTGCGGCAGACGTCGGCCGTGAGACGGCCGCAACGCTCGCTGCGCTGCTTGCTGGTGGCTTCGAGCTTGTGCTCGTAACACCATTTGGAAACCGAAATATGGCAAAGCACGGAGCCCGATACGTTGGACGGCAGATCGCCCTTGAAGCCCGTGGCCTTGTCGCCCGGATTGTAAATGGGCAGAGCCGTGGTTTCATACCAGCGGAACAGCTCGTTGACCATGGGGGTGCGTTCCTTGCGGCCCCAGAACAGGGCAAAGGCCGCCGCCGCGCCGTAAAGCGCGCCGCAGATGGTTCCCCAGTCGGAGATGCCGCCCTTGTTGGCTTCCAGCATGGCAAAGGGGAACTGGTTGTACGGCGCGCCGAATTTTTCGCCCATCATGCCGATGATGCTGTAAAACGCGCCGTAGCCGCAGGCATAGCCCTTGTGCCAGTAGCCCTCGTACGCCACGGGCGCGCACTCGTCCGCATCAAGCTTGTGCGGCTGCCAGCCGAAATCGCCGCCGACCTGGGCAAAGCGCGCGCCGCCCGAAGCCTGCGGCGCGGCCAGAGCCGGCGCCACCAGGCCCGCCACAGCGCCGCCCACGGCCAGGCCCCCGATTCCGCAAAGCAAATGTCTTCTGTTCGCGTCCATCAAATCCTCCTTTTACGCTAATTCCTCTTATTCTCAGCTTGTTAAAAATCACTAGCCTCCCCCGCGCGCGAGGTCAACAGAATCCCGGGTGGGAAACAGGTTTTTTGCAAAAAATTCCCGCGCGGCACTGGACGCGGCCAAAGAAGTACTTACCTTATGTTCCGCGCGGCGTCGCCGCCCGAAACAGCACTTTTTTCGATGTCCGCCGACGTGCCCGGAGAGAGCCCCCACCCGACGCCGGAGACAAAGAAAGCCCCGACGCCCTCATGGCGCGAAGCTCGGCTTCAAAAGATTTTCCCTGAGGAGGATTCCCATATGTCCAAGATTATCGGCATTGACCTGGGCACCACCAACTCCTGCGTCTACGTCATGGAAGGCAAGGACCCCAAATGCATCACCAACCCCGAAGGCGGCCGCACCACGCCTTCGGTGGTCGCTTTTACCGACAAGGAACGCCTGGTGGGCGAAATTGCCAAGCGCCAGGCCGTGACCAACCCCAAGCGCACCATTTTCGCCATCAAGCGTCTCATGGGCCGCAGGTATGACAGCCCCGAGGTGGACCGCTGGAAAGAGCATTCCCCGTATCTCATCACCAAGGCCCCCAATGACGATGCCGGGGTGGAGGTGGACGGCCGCGTTTACAGCGCGCCGGAAATTTCGGCCATGATTCTGGCCAAGCTCAAGGCCGACGCCGAAGCCTATCTGGGCGAATCGGTTACGGAAGCGGTCATCACCGTGCCCGCCTACTTCAACGACGCCCAGCGCCAGGCCACCAAGGACGCCGGCCGCATCGCCGGCCTGGAAGTCAAGCGCATCATCAACGAGCCCACGGCCGCATCCCTGGCCTACGGTTCGGACAAGAAGGCCAATGAAAAAATCGCCGTCTTCGACCTGGGCGGCGGCACCTTTGATATTTCCATTCTGGAAGTGGGCGACAACGTTGTGGAAGTGCGCGCCACCAACGGCGACACCTTCCTGGGCGGCGAAGACTTTGACCAGCGCGTCATCAACCACCTGGTGGAAGAATTCAAAAAAGAAAACGGCATTGACCTGTCCAAGGACAGCATGGCCCTCCAGCGTCTGAAAGAAGCGGCGGAAAAGGCCAAGAAAGACCTCTCCACCGCTATGGAGGCCGAGGTCAACCTGCCCTTCATCACCGCCGACCAGAACGGACCCAAGCACATGCTGATCAAAATCTCCCGCGCCAAGCTGGAATCTCTGGTCAGCGACCTGGTGGATCGCACCATCGAGCCTTGCAACAAGGCCCTCACTGACGCCGGTCTTGAACCCGGCCAGATTGATGAAGTCATTCTGGTGGGCGGCATGACCCGCATGCCCCTGGTTCAGCAGGTGGTGGGCAAGTTCTTCGGCAAAGAGCCCAACCGTTCGGTGAACCCCGACGAAGTGGTCGCCATGGGCGCGGCCATTCAGGGCGGCATTCTCACCGGCGACGTGAAGGATGTGCTGCTGCTCGACGTGACCCCGCTTTCCCTGGGCATTGAAACCATGGGCGGCGTGTTCACCAGGCTGATTGAGCGCAACACCACCATCCCCACGCGCAAAAGCCAGGTTTTCACCACGGCGGCGGACAACCAGCCTTCGGTGTCCATCCATGTGCTTCAGGGCGAACGGCCCATGGCCGGCGACAACATGACCCTGGCCCGCTTTGACCTGACCGGCATTCCCCCGGCCCCGCGCGGCGTGCCGCAGATTGAGGTTTCTTTCGATATCGACGCCAACGGCATCGTCAACGTTTCGGCCAAGGACATGGGCACCGGCAAGGAGCAGTCCATCAAAATCACGGCGTCTTCCGGCCTGTCCGAGCAGGATATTCAGCGCCTGGTGCGCGAGGCCGAAGCCCATGCCAGCGACGACAAGAAAAAGCAGGAGCTTATTGAAGCCCGCAACCATGCCGACAGCCTGATTTACGGCACGGAAAAATCTCTGGCCGACCTGGGCGACAAGGCCGACGCCGCCGTAAAGAGCGACATTGAAGGCAAAATCGCCTCGCTGCGCAAACTTATGGAAGGCGAGGACGCCGCGGCCATCAAGAACGCCACCGAGGAACTGGCCAAGGCTTCGCACAAGCTGGCCGAGCAGCTCTACCAGCAGCAGGCCCAGCAGAGCGCGGGAACCGCCGGCGGTCAGCCCGGTTCCGCCGCCGGGGCGGACGCTTCCGCCGGCAGCGGCAACGACGATGTGGTGGACGCCGACTACACCGAAGTGAAGAAATAAATCCCGGCCGGTTTCCCCGGCTTGCCAGCACGCCTGCGCTGTACTAAAAAGGTCTGGCCGTAAAAAGCCGGACCTTTTTTTATTGCTTCGAGAGTCATGGCCGCTTCAGCGCCCATGCTCCGGCGGATGCGTTTTCACCATATGTCTCAAAGGAGCCGCCATGCGCAGCCCCCGTTACCGCCTGAGATTCTGTGCCACCGCCCTGACCCTGGCGGCTGTTCTCAGCCTGACCGCCTGCCAGTTGCCCTTTCTCAAGCGCGGAGCCGCGCCGACGGCTCCCGCCGCCCCCGCGGCTCAGGGGCCCTGCGTGGCGCTGGCCCTGCCGGCCTCCGGCCCCTATGCGCCCATCAGCGGCAAGATCGGCCGGGGCGCGGCCCTGGCCCGGCAAGAGCTGGCCGCCGACGGCATCACGATACGCCTGGAAACCATAAACACCGAAGCGCCGGGCTGGCTGGACAAACTTTCGGCCCTGCCCCCGGCCTGCGCCGTGGTGGGCGGCCCCCTGCAGGCCCGCAACTATGCCCAGGCCCGCTCCGCCGGGGCTGTGGACCAGCGGGCGTTTTTCACCTTTCTGCCCAGTCTGGAACAAGGCGACGAAGGCGCGCGCGCCTGGCGCTTTTTCCCCAGTCCGCAGGATCAGATAGACGCCCTGATCGCCTTTGCCGCAGACAGTCTGAACATTCGCACCTACGGGGCCTTCTACCCCTCGGACGCCTATGGCGCGCGCATGACCGGCCTGCTGGAGCAAAGCCTGACCAGGCGGAACATGCCGCTGCACAAGGCCGCCTATGACCCGGCTGACGCCAGTTCCTGGAGCACGGCCGTGGCTCCCCTGATCAACCCCACTCAGGCCGGGGGCAACGGCACGCCCGTGCCGCAGACCGCCTTTGAGGCTCTCTTCCTGCCCGACTCCTGGAAAAACATGGATATGCTGACCACCAGTCTGCTCTATAACGGCGAAGACCGCCTGGTGCTGCTGGGCACCACCCTCTGGGAGCAAAGCCTGTCCGGCAGGCAGACGCCCAATGCTGAAAAATACGCCCTGGCCGTATTTCCCGGCGCGTGGAACGCGGCGCGCGCCCCGCGCGCCCTGCAGGCCCCGGGCAATGACTTCTGGGTGGCTCTGGGCTATGACTTTACGCGCTTCGCCGTCAATCTGGGCCTGAACTCACGGCTGACGACGCCGGAAATCACGGCCCGGGCCGGGCGCGCCGCGCAAATGATCAGGGGCATGGCCCCCATCACATGGGACGGCGCGGGCGTGGCCCATCAGCGTCTTTTCATCTTCCAGCCCTCTCCCACGGGCATAAGCCCGCTCAATCTGGAGCAATTTCAGCAGACCCGGACAGCCGTGCTGCAACGGGCCGCGTTGCGCATGCAGGGTCTGCCCGCCGTGGACGCCGAGGGCAATCCCCTTGTGCCCGGCCTGCCGCCCGCGGCGGATCAGACGCCGGCTATGCCCTCCCAGTCCGGCACAGCGGTTCAGCCCGCGACAACGCCCGCGGCCCTGCCCCTGAGCCCCACGCCGCAGCCCTCGTACAAGCTGCGTCTGCCCACGCGGCGCTGAAACCGCGCGCTTTTGCAAAACAGCAGGTTCATCACACAAGGTCAATTTTCGCACCAAAGGATCAGCAATGGCAGCACACAACACCATCAGCCGGGAAGAAGTGGCGCACATGGCCGCGCTTTCCCGGCTGCGCGTCAGCGACGAGGAACAGGAACTCTTTGCCCGCCAGTTCGGGGACATTCTGGGCTATATGGACGTGCTGGCTCGGGTAGATACCGACAATGTGGAACCCCTCTACAGCCCGGCGCAACACACGGCCCGGGGCCGGGAAGATCAGGCCGTCAACCGGCGTTCGCGCGAGGAAGCGCTGGGCAATGCGCCGGAAGCGGACGGAGAATACTTCATTGTTCCGAGAATAGTATAAGGACATTGGCATGACCGAGATATGTTCGCTTTCGCTCGCGGCGGCGGCCGCGGCTTTGCAGAAAAAGGAAATCAGCGCCGCGGAGGCCGTTCAGGCCTGTCTGGAACGCATGGAGGCCACGGAACCGCAAATAGCCGCCATGCTGCATGTGGACGCGGACGGCGCGCTGGCGCGCGCCCGCCAACTGGACGCCGCCGGGCCGGACCCCGCGCGGGCGCTCTGGGGCGTGCCCGTGACCGTCAAGGATGCCCTGTCCACCAAGGGCATGCCCACCACGGCCGGTTCGCGCATTCTGGAGGGCTTCACCCCCATTTACGACGCCTTTGCGGTGGAAAAGCTGCGTCAAGCCGGGGCTGTGCTGCTGGGCAAGGCCAATATGGATGAATTTGCCATGGGTTCCGGCACGGAAAATTCGGCGTATCAGAAAACCCGCAACCCCTGGAATACGGCCAAGACGCCGGGCGGCTCCTCCGGCGGTTCGGCGGCTTCGGTGGCGGCCGGCCAGTGCTTTGCCTCACTGGGTACGGATACGGGCGGTTCCATTCGCCAGCCCGCTTCCTTCTGCGGCTGCGTGGGCCTCAAGCCCACCTATGGCCGCGTTTCGCGTTACGGGCTCATCGCCTATGGTTCGTCGCTGGATCAGATCGGCCCCCTGACCCGCTCCGTGGAAGACTGCGCCCGTGTGCTGACGGTCATTGCCGGGCATGACCCGCGTGATTCCACCTGCGATCCGCGCCCTGTGGACGACTATGCCGCCGCCCTGACGCGGGGCGACGCCCTCAGGGGCGCGCGCCTGGGCCTGCCCGAAGAGTTCTTTGGCGACGGTCTGGCCCCGGAAGTGCGCGCCGCCTGCGACGCCGCCCTCTCTCGCGCGCGCGAACAGGGCGCGGAACTGGTGGAGGTGAGCCTGCCGCATACCAACGCGGCCATCGCCACCTACTATATCATCGCCATGGCCGAGGCCAGCTCCAACCTGGCCCGCTTTGACGGCGTGCGCTACGGCCGCCGCGCCCCTGACGTGAAAAACCTTGAGGAGCTTTATGTCAGATCCCGTTCCGAAGGTTTCGGTCAGGAGGTCAAGCGCCGGATCATGCTCGGGGCCTATGTGCTCTCCTCAGGATATTATGACGCCTACTACCGCAAGGCCGCCCAGGTGCGCCGTCTGATACGCGACGAATACCTGGCCGCGCTGGATCAATGCGATATTCTCTGCGCCCCGGTTTCGCCGGTGACCGCCTGGGAGCTGGGCAGCCATGCCGCCGACCCGCTCCAGACCTACCTCATGGACGCCCACACCCTGTCCCTGAATCTGGCGGGCCTGCCCGGCCTGTCGCTGCCCGTGGGCCTGGGCGCGGACAGCAGGATGCCGGTGGGCCTGCAACTCATCGGCCCGGCCTTTGGCGAAGCCCGCCTGCTGGGCGTCGGCCACGCCCTGGAGCAGGCCCTGCCCGGCATCGGGCGGCCCGCGCTGTAGAGCCTATCGCGGCGGAAGCGGCCCGCGATTGCCTTGGGGATGTGGCGCGGGAATGCCCGCGCCAGGCATTCAGCGCAACGGCTTCCCTCATAAGAGGGCTTTTCCCGACCAGGCGTCACTGTTATGCGGGAAAGTATTCCGCCCGCAATTCGTCAATGGCCCGCTGCCATTTGGGGGGGATGAAGGAAGGGGAGCATTTCATGTTCATCTCTGTGGCCAGGATTTGAAAAAAGGCCGCTCCAAGCAGTGTTTTCTGTGAGGGGCCAGCGCCATTCAGCTCCTGAAAATTCAGGGAATATTGCACATTGCTGACGCCAAGCTGTGAACAGAGCGCGAGAAAGGCTCTGATTTCCGCGGGGCTGTTGTTCAGTTCAAAGACGATGTATTTGAGATGCACATTATCGGTCATGAGCGCGCTGGCCATGTACCGTTCAAGATTTTCGCAAACCCTGGCAAAGCCGTTGAGCCCCTTTACCCGTTCATAGCCTGCCGGGCTTCCGCTGTCCAGGCTGACATTGACGCCGCCGCATCCATCCCGCAGCAATGCGGCAATGGCGGGGGAAAAGCGCAGGCAACTGGTATGCACATACTGCCACCAGCCGTGCTCCTTGATCCACAGACTGGCGTCTTCAAAATCGCGCAGAATGCTCGGTTCGCCCCCGCCCCAACTGAAAAGACACCGGGGGTGCAGAACATGCTGCTCATGCAGGCTTTGCAGAACCGGCAAAATGGGGTACCCCCCGCCCTTGCCGCGCCACAGGTCGCAATACACGCATTTGCAGTTGCACTGATGCCGGTGCATATTGATGCTGACAGCCTGAAAAAGAATCCGTACATTCTCGATGCGATTGTCCTGAATCTCCCTGAGTTCCGGGCAGTTGCGGCAGAGCCTGTCCCCTTCGGCGTGCAGGCGCTGAAAAGTTTTTTCAATATGCGCCGCATAGGCCGCCATATCCAGCCTGCCGCCGGTAAACGGAAAACGCGGCACTTCCACACCATGCACGTCACAACAGGGTTGCGCGGCCGTGGGTTCAAAATTGATCTCATGGACAAGACTGGAGCAGAAGTTCATCATGCGCGTCCACCCGTTAGAGCATATTGCATCTGAAAATGCCCGCCAGCCGGAATGCCATGTTCCGACCCGCAGGTTTCACGCCTCCGGCGAAGCTTGACGCCGCAAGTGAATCGCGGCTGCCCGGTGTGGCGGCGCAGTTTCGCCCCGCCCGGCTTCGCGGCGCATCGCATCCGCGAAATGTTCAAAAGCGTTCAACTCCGTATTGGACAAGCGTACAAAATGGTATCTGTAAATACGCATGACGAGTGCGCAATATACAGGGCGTATTCCTTGACAAGTTCATGAATAAAAAGAGGGATGTCAATCATGTCTGACGGCTTGTGATACAGGCATACAATAAGTTTTGGCCGATGTTTCAGAATGGTTTGCCTGCTTCCCGCCAGGGCGAGCATTTCCGCCCCTTCCACATCAAGCTTGATGCAACTTATCCGGCCAAGCCGATGCCTGCCCACAAAATCGTCAACGCTTGTCATCTGGCACAGAATGGAATCGCCGTCGTCGGGCCTGAGAACCATATGGGAGGAATCCCGCAGATTTTTGAAACAGACTTGTCCTGTACTCTCGCCCAGTCCGGCGGTTTGCAGATGATACCGGGGAAAGCCCGCCAGTTTCTTCCGGGCAATGGCGGCCATGGCCGGAATAGGTTCAAAGCCGAATATGCGCCCGGTCTCTCCCACGCTTTGCGCAAACTGCATCTGGGCGCCCACCATGTCCGACACGCCGCCATCCAGCATGATGTCCCCGTATTCGGGCCGCACCAGAGGGTGATAATATTCCTGATGCGCGGAGAGCGGCAGATAGCCGGCCTCGCCCGTCATCAACGCCTTGATGCGCGCCGCGTACACCTCACGGCTGGTTTCATCCGCCAAAAGCCCATAGACCTTTTGCAGTCTGGCCTCGTGCTGGCGATAGAAATCGGGCAGGGCCTTCCGCGCGCCAAAACCACGCTCCCGCCCGGCGTAGAGATACACGTCGCGCACGCCGCAGGCCGTCAGAGAGCGGCAGAGCATCGCCGCCACCACGGCCCCCGACGGCCCCGGCCGGCAAAGAATCACCTTTTCCAGATTGGCGGCCCGCTCCACGCCCCGCAAGCCGCAGACCGGAATGACAACCATGCCGTCACTGGCGGAGAAACGCATGTATTCCGGGTTATTGGCGGGAAGATCAGGAATGAGCAGCAGGCGAATCTTGCTCTTGGGGCGCCGCTCCAGAAAGGACGGCAAAAGAACAAGGTCTTCCCGCATGGCGATGCAGCAAACATGGCGCGCGGAATCCGGCAGATCCCACGAGCGCAGCAGAGGCGCGGAGTTGATGCTTGTTTCTAGATTCATAATATTCGTATATGCTATGCTATGGTCTACAGCAACAGGCATAACAGCAGAGAATATTTTATTTTGACTGAAGGCATCAAAAATCATTGGGCGGTTTTGTTGATGAACTGATGTCTCCCGGCTTGCGCAGTCTGAGATTGATGAAATCCTTTTCCAGGTCTTCCCTGGGGTAGCGCCCCAGTTTTTCCGCGAAGCACTCGTAAAAGGCCTCGTCAAAAGGGCGTGTGGAATAGGTGCATTTGAGAACCTCAAAACCCAGCTCCCGCGCCTTGTTCAGATAGTGCAGATAGGTGAGCTTGTTGACCCAGGCGGGCGTGACGCCGCGCCGTCCGTCTCTGTCCTTGTAAAAGCGCATGAAAACGTCATCATCAAACAGCAGATGCGGCCAGGGGAAAAAGACTTCCCTGTAGCGGTGCGAGGCCATGGGGCCGCGGTAGAGATTTGCTGTCAGATACGCCTGCCCGCCGGGTTTGAGCAGCGCAAACATGGCATCCAGCATGGCAAACGGCTTCCGCACATGTTCCAGCACGGCAAAGGACATGATAAAGTCAAAACTGCCCGGCGCGAACGGAGCACGTTCCGTCAAATCCACTTCCACAAGACTCACTCTGTTGCTCTGGCGTTCAGGCCACTCAGGGTACATATTGACATCCACCCCCGTTACCCGGCAGTTGCCGCGCTCGGCCAGACGTACGGACGTTTCGCCGCGCCCGCAGCCGACTTCAAGGCAGTTTGCGCCTGTCATGTCGCCAAAGTGTTTTTGCAGATAGTCCACGCGGCTATCGGCCTGGGCAAACAGACTCTTGGGGGAAATTTCGCGCGGCTGGGGAACAAGCGGCGTGTCCGCGTACAGTTCGTTCAATGTCTGGAAAAGATAGCGGTCGTACACAAAGGGCGCGGCAAGCCCCCTGGCGGCCAGTTTTCGCGCCAGGGCATTGCGTGGCGTTTCGGCCGGGCGTTCGCGCAGATACAGGGCTATCTCGTCGCCAATGGACTTGCCAGCCTGTTTCAGTTCCGTAATTTTTGTGGCCCGTTTGCCCGCGCCGGCTTTTTGCTGAATCTGAATAATGCCCTTTTCGGCAAGTTCCGCCAGCAGACTGGCATCGGGAACGCGGCGAGGGGTGGAAGCGTCGCAGACGCAGCGCAGGTAGGCGTCTTCCACTTCCATTTTCATGAGGGAGAAATGCGCGCCCAGCTTTTCGGATAAATTGCGCGGCAAAAAAACCTGTTCGTGGTCAGGATGCGGGTGCAGGCCAAGGGGAACCGTCACCACCAGACGCCCGCCCGGCGCAAGCAGTTCGGCCATATGCGCAAGATGCCTGTCCAGCATGTCATCCGGCAGATGCTCCAGATATTCGCCGGCTACAATGGTATCGAACAGCTCCCCCGGAGCAAAATTCAGAAAATCTTCGCGGACAAGCCTGATATTGGCCCGCGCATCGGGCGCGGCTGTGACCAGCTTTTTCGCTGCCCAGGCCAGGGCCTCCCCGTCCATGTCCACGCCGGTGACATTCAGGCCCCGATGCCCCAGAAGCCAGGGCAGAAGCCCCTGGGAGCAGCCCACATCCAGCACACGGCCGCGAGCCTGTTCGCAAAGCCAATCCGCGCGGCGGCGCGCGGCGTTCTGGCTCCACGCATTGCCGGTATGCCCCATATGAAGCTCAAAACCGCGATCCATCTATTGCTCCTGAAAATAACGCCGAAGAATGTTCACAATGCGCCCGCTGGCCTGTCCGTCTCCATAAGGATTAATAAAGGGGGGCTGACGGTTTTGGGGCGTGTCCAGCACAGCCCGCGCCTCGGCCACTATGGTTTCCGTATCCGCGCCCACCAGTTTGGCCAGGCCCAGTTCCACCCCTTCCTTGCGCTCTGTTTCATAGCGCAGCACCAGAACCGGCAGACCGAAGCTGGGCGCTTCTTCCTGAATGCCGCCGCTGTCGCTGAGGGCCAGAATTGCGTTTTGCATTGCCAGAACCATTGCCGGATAGCTCAGGGGTTCTGTAAGGATGAGGTTTGACAGCCCTGCAAGGGCCCGCCGCACGACCGTTCCCACATTGGGGTTGGGGTGTACCGGCAGGATGAAGCGGCAGGCGGGGTATTGCTCGCTGAGGATATGCACCGCCCGCAGAATTTGTTTCAGGCGCGAACCATGATTTTCCCGCCGGTGTACCGTGACCAGCACCAGGGGGCTGGCGAGCGCCGCCCCAAGCTGTTCCCTTGCCCTGTCAAGGGCTTCCGGCGTCAGGCATTGGAGGGCGTCGATAACCGTATTGCCGGTAATGTGGATGACTTCTTCCGCTACCCCTTCGGCGCTGAGGGCCGCCCTTGCGGCCTGTGTGGGGGCGAAATGAAGGCGTGCCAGCCGCGCCAGCATCTGACGCAACGCTTCTTCCGGGAAAGGTTCATTCAAATCATAAGAACGAAGGCCGGCCTCCACATGAAAAACGGGAATATGGCGGTAAAAGGCGGCCAGAGCGCCACAAAAGGCGCTCATGGTATCGCCCTGCACAATGACGCCATCCGGCCGCGCGGCAGCCAAAAAACCGTCCAGCGCGTCCAGCAGTCGCGCCTGGAGCCGGGCAAGCCCCTGAGCCGGGCGCATGACATCCAGCTTTGCAGCCGCCGTGATGCCGAAATAGGCCAGGGTCTCCCCGCAGAGCTGCTCATGCTGTCCGGTATTGCAGACAAGCGAGCGCATGTCAGGCTGGTTGGCAAGCGCCTGAATGACTGGGGCCAGTTTGACGGCCTCTGGGCGTGTGCCAGTTATGACGGCAAATTGTTGTGGCAAAAAGGAGCCTCCAATATGCATACTTGAACTCTGACGCCTGTGATGCGGACAATAAAATATCAGATATTATACATCATAATGCTTTGAATATAAAAATGCCTACCTAGCTGACCATAAAGGATCGGTATTGATTTTCAATACATTTCATCGGCGCATTTTGCATCCAGTATCGTCCATGCGTTGTGCGGCCTGAACGGCTACGATACATGACATTCCCCGTGACTTGCTTGCTTTTCATATCAAAAATGGAAAAATGGTCATGCAGATACAGAATAAGGTAGCGCCCGTCGCCGGAAGCGGAAACGGAGTCGCACCACGCCGGCTGGGGCGGCAGGTTGAAGGGCTTTTTCAGAAATTCCGGGTCATTGAAGTCCGCATTGTCGTAGAACGGGTCATCAGCGATTTTATGGCAGTGCCAGAGGCGCATATTCCTGGCGTCAATGATTTCCAGCTTGTTCTGATTGGTGGCCGCGATATAGGGGACGCCGTTCCAGGCGAAAACGCAGTGTTGTGTAGTACGGATAAAACCGGGGTGGGTGTAGGCGCCCTCCATGATGGTTTGTCCGTCGAGAATGCGCATTTTGTGCAGGGTTCCGGGCTGGAAGCACAGCACGCCATCGGCGTGGGGCATAAGACTGTGCGTGGACACATAGAAAACATGCGGATCAAAGGGGTCAAGCTCAAAATGGGCTGGAATGGGATACGGTATTTCCGTAAACCATACTTTGCCCGTGCGCAAGTCCAGCGTCGCCATGCTGTCGAGCACCACTGTCTGCTGCAAATTGCGCATAATGTCTTCCTGCCGCAATTGCCCGGGGTCGCCGCCGGGCCGCAGCACGCGCATGGGAGCAAACACCATGTAGCGTCCGTCACCCGATATGGTGCATTGGTGAATGCGATCCTGAAAGTCAAATTCGTGCAGTATTTCTGCCCGCATGGTCTCCAGATTCAACCGTCCCACCTGGCAGCGCACCCGATTGCTGCCGTCCCGCATCCCCGCAATGGAATCCGCAAGAGGCCAACGGACAAAAAGAAATTCATCCTTGTCGCCGTCAAAATCGCCTGTGGCCACATAGTCCCACAGGCCACCCTCCAGGGGCAGGTCGTGCCAGCGGGTAAGTTCACCGGTTTCGGTATTCAATATTTCCAACCAGAACCAGTTATAGCGCACGCCCACAAGATAGCGGCGCGAGGGAGAAAGTTGGGTTACATGAACATCGCGTTTCCAGAGCAGATAGCTCAAATGGGACATGCGCATGGGCAGCGCATTCTGCGGAACTGTCATGCTGAACTCCCCAAGCGACAGTGGGCACGCGGGGGAAGGCATATGCCACGTTACATATTCCTGGTTCTGAAAGTCGGCCATTTCAAAAACGCATTCGCCACCGGGGGCGCCGCTTCGGTAGGCGTTGGCGACAAGGGCGGGAATGGAGGGAGTGCCGCGCTCAAGATAAAATGGCGTTACTTTTTTTTCGGCGTGCAGAGGGGATAACACGTTGTCCGAATGGAAAAGGGCGTGCATTTGACGGGAAACCAGGCGAATTTCCGCCGGGTTGTCGTCCAGAAGCTGGTTGCACGCGGACGCGGGGTTTTCATGCGCGATAAGGATGTTTGCGCCTGCCAGTCGTTCGTTTTTTCGGGCTTGTTCCACTGTCAGTACCGGCAGTCCAAAATGTGTCATGTGTGTGGCGGAAGGCATCTTGAGAAAGAAATCCACGGTGATGGAAGAATGGTGGCTCTTGATAAATTCCATCAGGGCTGTGCCGTCTTTATCCGTGCCAAATATGATGATTCGCTTGCCCTCAAATTCAGCCAGCTCATTCCAGGTCATAGTTTCAATGCTCATGACATTCTCCTGCGAAGCGTATGAAAAAAAGCATCATGTTGTGAGGCATGTATGCGCTCATTATGCGTTTGTTATGTTTATCGTTTGTGGTTGTTCCGTTTTTATATAATATGCAGTTTATATAATTTAAAAATTACAGGTTGACATCTTGGCGCAGGATTGTACTGCACGAATGAATTTTATGGAAAGGTATTCCATAATGTCGAAGAAGCTTTCTTTGCACCCTTAGTGGATGTTTGAGAAATACCATAAAATTTATCTCATCATGTTTTTTATTGAAAAAATCTTCCGCGGCAAAAACGGGGATGCCGGCAATATACCTTCCTGCCGGCATATACTCCTTGTCCACAAGTACAGCCTCTGGTTTGAGATTGGAAAAAAATTTTTGGTTTTTAATAAAACAATCGCCTGCGCCGTAATATATCCAAGGTTGACCGGCGGTATCTTTAATAAGGGCTTGGTAGTGTAAAAGCTGTTTTTCTTTCAGCTTGTTTTGGAAAAAGTGTTCCATATCCATATTTTTTTGCTTTCTTTCTTTCCTTCTTTCTTTCTCTTCAAACTGCGCAAGGAGGGAAGAAAATTCTTCAGGTGTAAAAAATCGGCAATACTCCATAAGGATGGCCCGAAAATGCCATTCCTCAACAGGCATTGGAGAATTTACGACATCCGGCCAGGAATACGTAATCGGACTTTTGGGATGTGGTCTTAGCCGTATATTGCTAATGACAACAGAAGTTAAATTTTCTAAGGAACAGGGGAGCTCTCGAATAAGGTTCAAAGTCTGCTCCAGATCGGCATAGGTTTCATAGCAGTTTCCGCCAATAAACTGAGCGGAAAAAGTGACAAAATTTTTGAAAAGCAAATTGGCATACGCAATGAGTAGCGGATACTGAGCGATCCTGCCATAGTATTTTTGCAGAAAATCCGCTGCTCCGGTTTGAAACCCAATTCCTGTCCAATCCAATCCCGCGTCAATAATCAGATTTAACAGCTCTGGGTTATTTACCATTTGTTCATAGTTAAGATATGCCCAAAATGGTTTGTTCACATATTTTTTATACAAAGTAAAAAAGTATTCCGTTTTTTGCCTTGTAAGACTCCAATATTCATCGCAAAATGAAATTGTTTTTATATTGGGTGGGAGATGAGAACACTCTTTAATCACATCCCCAAAATTTCTGTTCCGTCTGGCATAGGCTTTCTTGCCCTCTTTGCGATACAGTGTACGCCAATGTCCACCAGAACAGTAGGTGCATTTTCCGGGGCAACCTCTTCCCAAGAATGTTCGATATAGAGCAGAAGAAAGCATAGGGTCATTATATCTGTGCAAAACTCCGTTCTGAATCCACGAAAAATATTGATCTCCATATAAAGGCGCAGGATAGATTGACAAATCTTTTTCCTGATCGCGAAGCTTATTTATACTTTTACCATACTTTTTATTCCATATTGTATTTTGTATATAATATATAGACTTAGTTCTGTTTTCTTCAATACATTTTGCAATTTCAAAAATTGCTTCTTCGCCATCTCCACGAACGACAACATCAAAGCCTTCCTGAAGATAGAGCTCAGGATTTAGTGTCGGACCATAGCCGCCGGCAACAAGCAAGGCTGTGGGAGCCGCCTTTTTGAACACCTCTACTATTGGTTTAGCGAGAAAATTATTGGTTGAACGCGCGCTAAAGCCGATGATTTGCGGATTTTCCAACTGAATAGCCTTGCACAGAGCTTCCCAGTCCGCTTCAGTTAAAGGGTGATGCATGGCTCGGTGTTCAGAAATAAGAGGATTATGGACTTGATAGCCAATAAAATTTTCCTGTGGAGAATCGACATATTCTACCTTATTGTCATCCAGTAAAATACAATGAACAGTAAACTTGTTTTTTAACAAATACGCCGCCAAAGCGCGAGTGCCCAGATAGTCAAATTCGTAGGCATTGACAAAAACGATCTGACTCATGTCAGGTATCTCTCACTTGCCAAAACAGTTTTTAAGCAAATGCACAATTTGCATGGCTGCCTTCCCATATTTTTTCTTTGGGGGCTGTTTTTTGGGATTAAAGAGTAAAACTGTCATATATTTCATCTGCAAACTGTAGATGGAACATATAGTGATTTTTTCCAAAGGCAATGCATGGACCACAAAGTGAAAACAATGTTGCAAACCGGGCTGTTTTGCCCTGCTGATGCACGCCTATCGCCCATGAGGATTCAAGCCATCGCGTACTTTCGGTTGCCTGCCAGCCCTGCAGGCGCGGCGCAAATTCGCCTTTATGCCAACTCAACTCACCAGAACCCAAGCTCTGGCAATGCAGTCTGCGCTTTTCGTGCAGTATGGCGCAGGAGGAATTTTGCTCCCGGGAGATCACGTCCAGACTTGCATCAAGGTGAAACCATTGGGAAAATTTTGTCTCTCCCGGTGTATAGGCTGGAAGCGGCTCCAGTTCATCCAGAATGAGCAGCCAGCGGGTGGGTGAAAAAACAAGCCGTCGCACCTGCCTGAAGCCTTCCGGCCTTTGCCATTCGCCTTTCAGAAGCCAGCAGGTTTCAGAGAGCTGTCTGCCGGAAAGTGGCAATGCCCCATAGGGCTTGAGCCTTCTGGAGTAAGATTCGCCATTGATCTCCACACAGTTATGCGCATGAATAGATTCACTGTACACTCTGTTGGGAACAGAATAATCAAATCCTTTTTCCCAAAGAGGCCCGGAATAAAGGATCCCCTCATAGCTGGACTGCATACCGGAATCCACAAGCAAATTTTGTTTTCCTTCACTCCAGATAAAGCTCAAGTCATCACAATGTTTGTGGACTATAGAATGAAATGCGCCGCTCATAGCTAAAAATGAGTTTTTCCCCGAATTGGTGGCTGATTGAGTATGTAAAAAGACATATCCGGACTCTGAAAGAAGAGTAATATTCTGTAGAGGCTCGCAGAAAGATATAGCTTGAGCAACAACAGGTTTTATGAGGGAGTAAGGTTCGGGTTCAGTATCACCAAATTCCGCAAGGTTGCCATCCGGTTTAATAAGACAGGCCAGACAATTGCGCATCTTGTCTCCACAGTTTAATACCCATGGAGTTCCAGCCAGGAAAGTCTGTGCCATATCCAGTATACGAACCATGTAGGCTTGGTAACTAGAGGAGTGCTCCTTCCACATGCCATCGCCCGTGGCAAGAGTTGTGAACATACTGTGCAGACGCAAAGAAGCAAGATGTGTGGCCTCCTGTATGCAACCAAGAAATTGCATCCCACGGCAGAAAGCAAGCAGACTAATCATTTGGATGACACCATGATTGGACTGTTTTTGTAAAAAATTTTCAGCGCAGAGAATGAGAAAATGATCTATTGCTGAACGAAAAACTTTTTCAATAAATTCGTCTGAATACTCTGGTAATGGCAAAATGCGCAACAAGAGATAGGCCATAAAATCAAGTCTTAATCCCGTAGCTGTATCATGCCAGACCATCCATCGTGTATGTCTGTCCCAGGCATACGAGCATGAGGAAAATCCATAGGCGTCAATCCAACGCTCAATTTCACGGCTTAATCGCTGTAAAGCGGCACTGTCGCCACAGTTTGTATCTGTTTGGAGTTCGTGCAGCAGATAAGTAAAGGACTGGAAAGGATAGGGGTGAATATGCGAAGGATAACGGAGCGGAAAATCCAGGCTGGCTTTCAGTGAACATACTTGTGAAATAGGTGTAAACTGTAATACAAAAATGGTTTCTTTAAGCCAGTCCAAGTTTTGTGCATCAAAATTGCTGCGATAACTTGGCCAGTCTTGAAAATCAGGCAGAAAATACCGTATGGGGGCGGCACTGGCATCCAGAAGAATTCTCGCAGCATTGCCTGCCAGTAGCGGCGCACTCAACATCAGGGCAGAATCTGCACCAGCGTTTCTGGGGACGCAAACCATCCACCAGGCAGGAACGCCCGTGGCCTTGTCCTCAGCCTTGAATACCCGTGTATAAAAATACGGTTTAAACGCCTCTTCCCAATCCTTGCAGCCAAAACGGCGAAAATCGCCAATGCCGTAGGCATCCAGTTTTTCCTTGCCGTACCAGGAAATCTGCTCCGCCTCATCTGTTATTTCCCGGCCATAGTCGGCATTTTCAAGAGAATCTGAACAAAGCAAAAGGCCGCCGGGGCGCAGCACCCGGGCAATTTCCGCAAGCGCCTTATCCAAATCTTTGACATGCCGGAACACTCCGCTTGCAAGCACAATGTCAAAAGAGCCGTCCGCCACTTCTGGCATGTTTTGAATATCGGCCTGCATGTCACAGCCTGGCTGAATATTCAGGGTGGTCACGCGGCATTTGCGCATACGCCGCAACAAGAGGCTCTCGGGCCATATCGGCGCTATATGCAAGATATTTTTTTCATGAAAGACCTGCGGGCCAAAGGCCCCGCTGTAAACAAGATCCACAAGGGTGCGGTGCCGCTCCAGGGACTGGCAGAACGGACAACGACGTTTAGGGGCGCTATCGTCCTGAAAATGGCTGACTGGTTCGTAGCAGACGGGGCAATGATCCACAGCAAGGCGGGCGTCAACGCGTTCCTGGTCGCAACACGCTTCTTCGTTTTCAGTCGGTCTGCCAAGCGCGACAATTTCATATTTCGTTTTGAGGATGTCGAGAAGGCGTTCAAAAAGCTCAACGCCGGCGTCATCGGGAATGGTGAAAAGACCTCGTGAATCCATTTTCCAGAAAGACCAGGAATGCATGACCAAGGTGGCGACAGCGCCGTCGCCATGCCGCTTAAACCAGGCATCCAGAAAGGCTTCATGTCGCTGTAGATTCTCCTCCATATCGGGCGTAAGAAAGCAGCGGTGATTGAAGTTCCAGGGAATCAGCGGCCCCGCGTTTTGAAAATAGGGAACAAACGGCACGGGAATTTCCAACAGGCCGTTGGAAAAACGGAAGGGGCCACGGAGCCCCAGGCGCAGGGGATCACGTTTGCAGGAAAGGGAATAGCTGGCATCAAGGGTAAAGCCGGCATTTTTAAGCGAGTCCAGATACGGCGCGCTTAATTCGTAGCCCCGGCTGCGGTGCGCTACAGGGGCGAAACTTGTGGCCCGCGTATGAAGTTCTACAAGATATTCCGCGATATTGTCGGTTTGTGTTTGTGTGGCAATGCCAAGACGCGCCGCACCGGGGTTTTCCGTATCAAAAAATTTTTTTGCCAGGTATTCGGCATGGCAGTGTGGCTGTGCATCATGCCCGCGTTGCATAACTTCACGCGCCACATCCAGAATTTTTTCACCATAAATTTCGTATTCGGGGTAATCCACAAAAAATGTTATGGGCACGCCGTATTTATCGGCCATGTCCATCATACAGCCTATGCCCTGTTCACGGCCATGTTGACGCCCCCAAATCAAGCGATTGATGTGGTCGTTTTCGGCGCGAAAAGCATGAGCCTCCACATCCACGGTAATGGCTATGCGACGCATGGGGTATACCTCTTTTTCTTGGGCGTGCAGGCCAGCCACCAGGCGGGGGAACTTGTGGCTTTGTCGTCAGCTTTGAAGAGCCGTGTGTAAAAATAGGGGGTAAACGCCGTTTCCCAGTCTTTACGGCCAAAACGGCGAAAATCGCCAATGCCGTAGGCATCCAGCTTTTCCTTGCCGTACCAGAAAATCTGCTCCGCCTCATCTGTTATTTCGCGGCCATAATCAGCGTTTTCCAGACAATCGGAACAAAGTAACAGGCCGCCGGGGCGCAGCACGCGGGCAATTTCCGCAAGCGCCTTATCCAGATTTTTGACATGACGGAACACTTCACTGGCCAGCACAATATCAAAGGAATTGTCCGCCAGTTCGGGCATGGCCTGAATATCGGCCTGCATGTCGCAACCGGGCTGAATGTTCAATGTGGTTATGCGGCATTCGTGCATACGCCGCAACAACAGTTGCTCGGCCCAGCCCGGAGCGATGTGCAGAATGTCTTTGCCCGTAAAAACTTGCGGCCCCAAGGCCCCGGCATAGACAAGATCCACCAGGGTACGCTGACGTTCCACGGATTTGCAGAACGGGCATTGCCGTTTGGGCGCGTTGTAATCCTGAAAATGGCTGACAGGCTCGTAGCAGACTGGGCAATGACCGGTTGCCTCCAGGGGGCTGACTTTTTCAAGGCGCACGTCCGGCGCTTCGTTTTTTGCCACTTCTCCAAGATTCACAATTGTAAAATTGTCTTTGAGCATGCGCAGCAAAGCATCAAAAAGCTCCTCACTGCCCTCAAGGGGTATATTCATATGGCCTTTTGCATCCATCTGCCAGAATGACCAGGAGTGCATGACCAGAGTGGCGACAGCGGCGTCGCCATGCCGCTTGAACCAGGTATCCAGAAATCTTTTATGCGAGGCCACATTCTCGACTACTGAAGAGCGCAAAAAGCCTTTGAAGTTAAAATTCCAGCCAACCAGATGACTGGCTTTTTCAAAATAAGGAATAAGCGGAACAGGAATTTCCCTGAGACCGTTTTGCCAGGCAAAAGGGCCGCGCAGGCCTATATTAAACGGATTTTCCGGGCAGAGCAGATTATAGCTGGCATCCAGACTGACGCCAGCTTCTTTCAGCGCATCCAGATAATGGGGGCCGATGAGATATGCCCCACTGCGGTAGGCCAGAGGCGGGCGTCCGCATATATTTCCATGCCGACTGATCAGCCAGTCCACAATTTTTTGCGATTCAGCCCGCGTGGCTGTTGGCAGGCGTATGGCCCACTGATCATCCAGCCCAAAAAGCGGTTTCATGAGATATTCCGCATGGCAGTGCGGTTCCAGATCATGCCCTCTGCGGTGAATCTCCCTGCCCACGTCCAGCAAGTCCTCGCCGTACAGTTCGGCTTCGGGGTAATCCAGAAAAAAGGTCATGGGTACGCCGTGGCGGTCGGCAATATCCATCATGGTCTGAATGCCAGCCTCGCGGCCGTTCTGTCGTCCCCATATGAGACGATTGACATGGTCTTCGGCCGCACGGATGGGATGGGCCTCCACATCAACGGTAAGAGCCACGCGGCGTTCTCGATGGACTTCACGCATTTCAGTTCGCCTTTTGGGTAATATCGACATTCGGGGCCATTATGGCCGTGATGGCGCGCGCCAGCTGGGCGTTGGCCAGTAGCAGGGCTATCGCCGTTTCACCGGAATGGCTGTCCGCAAGTTTTTCACTTTCAAGCCTGGAGTCCGACAGGCTGAGACCAAGGCGCAGGCCGCACTGAGCCATGCGCCGGCGGGTTCTGGAACCGAAATCGCCGCAAAGCCATTCCCGCGCGGACAGGGACAAGTTTTCCAGCGCAGGCCATGCGCGGTCGCTGGCCAAACACTCGCCGCCAGCCCCATATATGCGCAGAATATCCTCACCCCAGCCATAAAGCCGTTCGGCATTGGCGCAAAGGGAGCGATACAAGGCGCGAAAAAGATTCTCGCAATCAATGTTGGCCAGAATATTCTGGTAAAACCAGTCTTGCGGCTCGCCCCGCCGCCGAAAAAGCTGCATCAGTTCGGCTTCAGCCATCAGAGAAAGATGTCCGGTCTGGATAATTTGCCGCCGCCGGCAATAGCCCCGGAAGGCCTGCGCCTGACCCGGCGCGTGCCTGCCCACAAGGGGGGCGAGGCTTTGCTCCAGAAGCAGAAGCGCATCCACTTGCCGGGCATACAGCCACGCAGGACGATGGGCGCGCATCCGGTATTCGTAAATCAGCTCGTTGCAGGCCACATAGCTTTGCGCGCGCAAGAGAAAGAGCAGGCCCAGGAATTTGACGTCAAAATAGCGCACCGTGATGTCAGGCGCGGTTGCCAGCACGGATCTGACCAGCCCGGCTGAAAAAAACTTGTTCCAGAGTATGGCTGGCGGATAGGCCTGGGCGATAAAACTGTTGAAAATTTCGCCGCCGGACAGATGCTCGGCCATGGGCTCCGTCCAGGCCAGAGTTTTTTGCAGTCCGCTGCCGGGCGTCACGCCGCAGGCCTTGCAGTGCAGGATGTCCGGCCTGTCGCGCTCCATAAGCTCCAGCGCGGCGCGAACACTGGCATTTGCCGGAATGATGTCGTCCGCATCCACGCACCAGACGACCGGCGCGGCGACCCGGGCCAGCCCCTTCAGACGCGAACCATAGGAATACATCCGCCGTTCGTTGCGCACCAGTTCGACAGGCTGGCCGGTCTGTCGGCTCCATGCCTCGACACGAGCAGTTCCGTCATCTTCCGAGGCGTCGTCGACAATCACAATCTGCATGGAGAGATTCTGGAGCAGCAAGCTGTCCAGCATGGCGCAGATGCAACGACCGCAGTTGCGCATGGGAATGACAACCGAAAGTCGGGGCGCGTCAGACACTGGTGGCCCCTTCCGCTTTTACCGGCGAATAGCGTTTTTCTATCAGCGCCGGATTGCCGGCCATCAGGCAGTGATTCTTGCAACCCTTGTAGACAATCGCGCCCGGGGCAAAAATATTCCAGTCGCCTATCTTCGCGTGCTCCAGCACGACACACCGGGACGCCAGCTGATTGGCGTTTCCAAGCCTGGCATGGCCCGAAATGCCGGTATAAAGGTTGAAGGTGTTTCCATCGCCGACGATCGCATCATGACCAACAATCACGCCACCATTGAAGAAATTGGCGTTGCCTATGCTTGCATTTGCCTGCACGACGCAGTCGCGCTGAAAAATGTTGGCCTCCCCCACCGTGGCTGAAGGGCAGACATATACATTGGGATGCCTCAATGTATAAAAACTGGCCCTGAGAGCCTTCAGCCAGGTATATGCGGCCATCCGCAATTCTGGCTTGCCTATGCCAATGACAAACAGATCGTCATGAGCCGGCTGGTAGTCCTCCGAGCTGCCCAGAGAAAACCGGGCCAGCTCGCAGAGCTGCCCCGCATGCCCTTTCCATGCCAGAAAGCCCTTGAAGGAAGGAACCTTTTCATCCGCCTCCCGCGCCACCCGCAAGAGCCAGTAACATTCCCGCGCAGCGCCGGAATTGCCGACAATGACCACGCCCATCAGTAGCACCCTCCGCCCAGCACGAAATTCTGGCCGGTGATCCAGCGCGCCTTGTCTGAAAGCAGAAAGGCCGCCATCCAGGCGACATCCTCCGGTTCGCCAAACCCCAGTGGATAACGGGCCTTCTCTTTTGCTTCGTAGCTTTCGCCCATATGCTCTATGGCCCTATCCAGCATGGGCGTGCGCACCCAGCCAGGCGCAAGGCAGTGCACCCGCAAGCCTTTATGCGCCATTTCCTGACTGACTGTTTTCATGGCCGCGGCCAGAGCGGCCTTGGCGGCTCCGTAGAGGCAATGCCCTTTCTCTGGATAGACCGCTGAAGCCGAGGAGAGAAAAAGCATGGCTCCCCCTCTGGCAAAATTGCGTCTGTCGGAAAAGCCCTTGGCGATCTGCATGGGTACAAGAAAATTCAGCTCAAGATGACTCCTGGCCTCAGCCAGCTCAAAATAGGAGATGCTGTCCAAACGACCTTCACCGGCGGCATGAATCAGGCCCCAAAGCCTGCCGTATTTCTGCCGCAAACCGGCAATCCATCGCGGCAGGGACTCAAGGTCGGCCACCAGATCCCTGACCTCATTGTGCCAGTGCGCAGGGCTTGCACACCGAGCCTGCAAGGCCGCCAGACGTTCCTCATTGCGCCCGCCTGCTATCACACTGGCCCCAAGCTGGTTGCACAGCATGGCGCAGGCCCGGCCTATGCCGGAACTGGCCCCGGTAACAAGAATATGCTGCTCCCGTGAGAACAGGGTCATGCTTTTCCTGCCAGGGCGAGCAAGTCCCGCACTGTGCGGCACCTGGCAATTTCATCTGAAGAGAGCCGGATTCCCAGCTTACGGTCAAAGAACGCCGCCATGCCCGATTGGGAAAGGGAATCCCATTCTTCAAGATCGGTCAGGATTGTTCCGGCCTCCAGGGGGACATCGCACTGCAATACGTCCTGCCATTCCAGCAAAAGTTCCTTAATTTCCATCAGAAGTCCTCCTTGCCGCGAAAAATTTTTTGCCAATGGGCCAGGTAGTCGGCATTATACGTTTTTGATGTACTGCCCTTGTAATCCGCCACCGGCCCCACATGCAGGCCCGCCATTGGAACAAGGCAGGACGCCCATGAAAGCCCTACGCCAAAACCGCAGAGGAGCATCCGCCCACGTTCCTGCCTGCTTCCGCCCAGCCGGTCGCAAATGCTTGCCGGGATGGAGGCGCAGGCCAGATTGCCATAGCGGCTGAAGGTTTCGCTCCAGACTTTTGAAAGGGGGAAACCCGCCTTGTCGGTTACACTTTCCACTATTTGACCGTTGGCCTGATGTAAAAAGAGATAATCAATCTGCGCCGGGCTGACATTGGCGGATTCCATAAAGCTTTTGATGTGGTCGGGCACCACCTGCAAACTGAAATCAAAAATCTTGCGTCCATTCATATAGGGCTGAAGCATGCGCCAGGGGTTTCCATCAGCGTCAAATATGTCCTCATAGAGTTCGGCGTCGTCATTCCGGTCAAGCGAGAGGGGACGACGCGCGCGTCCGGCGGGCATGGCGATCAGTTCATGACCGCTGCCGTCCGTGCCCAGCGCAAAGGCAATATTCGAAGCGGACGATTCATGCAGCAGGAGTGAGGCCGTCCCGCAGTCGCCAAATATCGGGCTTACCACCCGGTTGGCGGGATTGCGCGGAGGAAAAACGTCTCCCACCAGCAAAAGCAGCTTTTTGCAGGCCCCGGAAGATATGAGGCTGGCCGCCATCCAGAGCCCATAGACATAACCGGAGCAGCCCTGACTGAGATCAATGGCCGCGCATTCCCGCGACAAGCCCAGTCTGTCCTGCAGAACACAGGACGTGGCGGGCATCTGGTAGTCCGGCGTCTGGCTCAGAAACAACAGGGCGTCAATCTCTTCACGCCGTATGCCGGCGCTGTCCAGGAGTTCACTTGCCGCCTGAAAGCACAAATCCGAGGCGGTCACGCCTTCCGGGCAGATACGACGGGCATTCAGACCTATGGCCCTGCGCAGGCGTTCAACCTTCTTGCGATTTCCGCCGTAATACTCCAGCTCGTCCATAATGGAGACCGCGTTGGGCGGCACACAGGCATGTACCGCAGCCAGGCGAACATGGGAAAATGTGCAGAACACCGTTATCTCTCCAGCAATCTTTCGTATACGCGCAAAATACGCTTACTGATTTTGTGCCAGTCTCTTTCGGCCACCACCCAGGCGCGGCCCTTGTGCGCAAGGCCTTGTCGCAAATCCGGCATGACAAGCAGCGTCTCCAGCTTTTTCACCAGATCGGGCAGATTGCCGGATTCGAAGACCAGCCCGTTTTCTCCGTCCCGCACAATCTCGGTCAGGGCAGCCACATTGGAGACCAGAACCGTTTTACCCATTGCCATCGCTTCCAGCGGCTTTAAAGGGGGAACGCATTGGCAGACTTTTGCCGGGATGCGGGGAAAGGGCATGATGTCAATCAACGAATAGTAGCGTTTAACATCCTCAAAGGGGACGCGCCCGGTAAATATGATGGCCGGATGACTGCCGCGAGCCCGGTGCAGCGCCTTCAGCCGTTTCAGGTTGTCAGCGCCGTCCCCGACCAGCAGCAGCGAAACCGGAAAGTTGCGCCAATTCAGCTCCAGAACGGCATCCATAAGGCTTTCCAGACCTTCGTAGGCTGTGAACGAGCCGATGAATCCCACAACTATGCGACCGTGCAGGGCATATTTTTCCAGCAGTTCCCGGTCGGGCGGCAAGGGGGTGAATCTCTCCACATCCACGGCATTGGGCAAAACCGTTATCTTGTCTTCCGGCAGACCTTCGGCGACCAGTTCGGCTTTGAGCGCCTCGGATATGGCAAAACAGGCGTCCGCCAGATGACCGGTTTGCAGCTCCAGCCGTTGTCTGCGCTGAAAGGGTTCTGTCCAGGGGAACCAGGTGTTGCGCGCGGCAGAGGAATAGTGCCACATGCCGCGATACTCATAAATGCCTTTTACTCCAGCTTTCTTTGCGGCCAGCATGGCAGGCAGGCCGTTTTCCATATCCGAAGCGGCATGAATGATGGTTGCGCGGCAGCGCTTGGTTGCAGCGACAATCAAACTGGAAGCCTGCGCCCGGTAGGCTTCCCCAAACTCGCCCATGCCGACAGGATGGAGCGGCAGGCGGTTGTAGGTGACGTTTTCCACGGTGTCACTGGGCTTCACCGGCTGTGGGCCTGTCCAGGATGTCAGGGGATAACCGGGCTTGGTGAACACGCTGAGGCGTACGCCGTGCCGCAGCAGATGACCGGCTATGGCGTGTGAGCGTATCCCATAGCCCGAAGGGTTGAGCGGCAGAGATGAGCTGAGCAGCATCAGCACGCCCGCGTCATGATGCTGCGCCGACCAGTCAGTCACGGTCTTTCCTCCCTGGCATGCTCCAGCCAGAATTTGCCGTACAGTTCCAGATAGCGTTTGAGTGAATCATTCAACTGCAGCCAGGCTCTCTGCCGCTGTAGCAGGTAGTCCTCCAGAGGAAGGCCGGGCTTTGCCGGCGCCTCCAGAACAACCCGCGCCCGCGGCTCGTAGCGCTGGCAACAGAAGTCAGGCCTGCGCCCGAAAAGGCGGATAGAAAAGTCCAGCGCCCCGTAACCGCCGAGCAGGCTTTCGTCAAAACCGCCCAGCGCGAAAAAAGTTTCCGACCGCACGGCCATGTTCTCATCCAGATCAACCGGCCAGAACTCTGTTTCATCGGCAAGGGCAAAACTGCCCGTGACCTGGCAGGCGCAGTCCTCAAGCCCCGGAATGTGCAGAACGCCCCGCGCGGCCAGGGTTTCAGGATGCGCCTGAAAGATGCCCCTGTATGCGGCAAGCAGGCCCGCTTGCGGCGTTGCGGCGCCACTCAGAAAAACAAGCAGCTCGCCACCGGCGCAGGCCGCGCCCAGATTGAAGGCTGTGTACCAGGGGGCGGAAGAAGAGAGGACAAGATGCACATCCGCGCCGTTTTCTTGCGCTCCCGATGCCGTCATGTCGTCTTCTCCCCAAATGTCCGCCAATATGCTCTGGAAAGGAACGTCTTCTTTTTTCAGCAAATCAAAAACGTCACAGGGAGAGTCCGGCTGGACATCACGCCGTATCGCCACAACGCTGACAGGCGTTGCGCGCATTGATGCAAGCGAGCCGCCCCGCAGCCATTGACGCGCGCCAAACATCCGGCCCGACCAGCCGTGTCGGGCCATTGAGCTTTCCAGCAGTTCCAGAAGCGGAGTAAGCATGTTCATCCCTGTCACAGGTCATCCCCGCCCGCTTCATGGCCATGCCGCGTTGCCTGTTTGGCTCGCCACAACCCGCAGACGTCAATAACTGTTTTCTGTGCAAGCGTATCCGGGTCAACAGCGGCAAAAGCCTTGTGCCCCACCAGCGCCAGGATGATGTCCCCTTTTTGCAGGCAGTCGTGCAAATTCATTTTTTGCACATGGGGTTTGCCTTGCAGCGAAGGAGGCAGACATTGAATATGCGGTTCGCAGATAACAAGGCTGATGTTTTTTCCGGCCAGCGCTTCGGCGATGAACAGGGCCGGGCTTTCCCGCAGGTCGTCTACGTCCGGTTTGAAGGCCAGCCCCAGGCAGGCGACGGTGCCATGTTCATGACCGGCCACGGCGGACAGCGTATGGGCGATGATGCTCTCCGGCTTGGCGTCATTCACCTCCCGCGCCACACGAATCAACCGTGCAGTCTGTGGCGCGGAGCTCACCAGAAACCAGGGGTCAACCGCGATGCAATGCCCCCCCACGCCCGCGCCGGGCCGCAATATGTTCACGCGAGGATGACGGTTGGCCAGAGCGACAACCTCCCAGACGTCAAGCCCCAGTTCTTCGCAAATAAGCGAGAGCTCGTTGGCGAAGGCAATATTGACGTCCCGGAAAGAATTTTCCGTCAGCTTGATCATTTCTGCCGTGCGCGAATCCGTGCCCTGCACGTTGCCGCTGACAAAACTGCGGTAAAACTCTGCGCCCTTGCGGGTTGACTCCCGGTCAATGCCGCCAACAACACGATCGTTTTCCACCAGCTCATGCAGGATGCGGCCGGGTAAAACCCGCTCGGGGCAATGAGCCACATAAACGGGCACAGCGTTGCCGGAACAATTCTGGCCGATTCGCAGATCCGGCCTCATTTCCGCCAGTATCTCCGCCATTTTTTCTGTCGCGCCAACGGGAACCGTTGACTCCAGAATGACAAGATTGCCGTTGCGCAAAAAAGGAGCAATACTGGTCACGGCGGCTTTCACATAATGAAGATCTGGTGTATGGCCTGACGTAAAGGGAGTGGGAACGCAGATAATAAAAATATCCGCTTCACCGGGCTTGACATCAGCTGTGAGATTGCCGGACTGCAGGGCGGATTTTACCATCTCATCAAGCGCTGGTTCATAAATGGCGCATTTTCCATGACGCAAATCATGAATCAGAACATCATTGACATCCACCCCACGCACACGAAACCCTTTGGCGGCCAGCAGGCTGGCTGTGGGTAAGCCTATATATCCCAGTCCGAGGATGCAAACATCCGGGCATTTTTTGTCTTGCAGCATCATTTGGGACCTTTCTGTGCAACTGGAGGCTGACTTGTCAGTGTAACCTGACTGAGAAAATACCGACCGAATTTCGGATATGATTCGCACGCCAGGTCAAGGAGGCGCTTGTCGCCTTCTTGCATGAAAATTTTCAAAAACTCGCACAGAATCCCGTTAGCAAGCTGTGCCAAGGGTAAAAAATAGCGACCCTGAAAATGTTCATTGACCACATGATAGGTTTCCAGCTCCGCCATTCCGAACTTTCGCCGGTGTTCCAGGCTGTTGATAAACGAATGCTTGAACAGTGAACTGCCGTGGCGGCGGTAAACAGACATAATGTCAGGCAGGAACCCTATTTTGCCCTGCTCGGCATGGAGCAGATGCCAGTACCAGTCCCCCGGGCAGAGATCGTGCCGGAACCATGCGGGCAAACCATCCCTGAAACGCCATTTGTAAACAACGGAGTTGGTCTGGATCATGTTGCCTTTAAACATATCCGAGAGATAATATTCTTCGCGTATGCCGCGCGGCAGAATGTTACGCGAAGGAAAAACATCCGACTTCTGCCCGTTTTCAAAAACCACTGCCACAGGGTGAAAACAAAGGGAGCAGCGCGGATGACTCTTCAAAAAATCCATCTGTTTTTGCAGCTTGCACGGATCAATAAAATAATCGTCTCCATCACAAAGCGCGGCGTATTCGCTTTTACAACGCATAAACAGATCATGAACGTTTTGATAAACTCTGTTGTAATTGTTAAGAATCACTGGACGGATGGAATGATATTCCTTCGCGTATTGGTTTATAATCTGTGGCGTATCATCCGTTGAATAATGATCAAGAATCAGATGCTGTACCGGAAAATTCGTCTTTTGGGCCAGAACACCCTCTATGCATTGAGCAATGTATTTTTCATGGTTGAGCGTCATAGTCAGAACAGTGAGCAGTGGCTGTTCTTGCGCTTCCTCCATGCGCCCGAACTCTGTCCCTTCCGTGTTGGTTAATGCCAGCGCCAGCGCCTTCTGATCCTCCGAGAGAAAATCATGGTCATTGGCAAAACGTGTGAGCAAAACAGCACGCACGGGGGGCGTCAGGCTTTCGGCAAAAGCTTGCAGCCGTTCCGGCTTGAGCGGCGTTGATGCGGCCAGTTCCGGCAGTGTGCCGTACCAGTCCGGCGCGTCCAGCGAATGCGCGGGGAGGTCAAGAAGCTCTTCCAGTTTCTTTTGATCTTCACGCCCTTTTTCAAACAGGGCCTGCCTATAGGACAGGGGGGAAAGAGGCTCTGGCCCCCAGTCCTGCTCCAGTTTCTGTAACGCCGCCATGTAGGATGCGCTGTCAAGATGTGGCCAATCGTTATGGCGCACCTGCCTGGCTTCCAGCAAACGCAAAGCAGAAACTGTATTGGTGAACCCGTAAAAAGGGAGCGGCGCAGCCATATGAGGGATATCATCTATGCCAATGGATGTAAAAATATGATGCGTTATTTCCGAAATAGTATTGGGAGTGATGGAATTATGTAGATACGGAATCAGAATGAGACCTTCCTTTCCCCACTCTTCCTGGGCTTGCAATACAAGTTTCGAAGTATTTCTGGCATAGTTTATATATTTTTCCGCCAGGTTTTCGTCCACTCCTTGTGGCCTTGCCTGCCACCAAAACTCCATGCAAAGACTTGGTTTGCCCATAATCATGAGCGGAATCACCGAATGATTTTCAGAGCGGAGATGTTTTCTGAGAAATGCAAAAAAGGTTTTCTGGATATGCAAGTCCGCGCTTTGTCCAAGGAAAATGATACTGCGACCCGTATCAAGACTGGATTGAACAGCAGCCAGTTTTTCCGTCAATGCGGGTGAAAGTGGCTCGTTGGCGGAAGCATACCAGAATGACATATTATAAGGCACAAAATCTGTATTTGTACTATCGAACGGAACCAAGTCAATATTATTTTTTGCGAGCAACTGTTGATTGGCGCGAACGGAGGCGGCAAGCCAGACGTTGCTTATGCTGAGGTTGATGAGTAAATAGATATTGGCCACTGCCCGCCTCAGATATTGATTAAAAATTGAAGGAGAAAAATTTTGTGCTACTGGACAAGGCAAAATGCACATATGATGCGATTCGTTTAGTATCCTTACTGTTCAGCTCCCCATGCATGGGCAAACACAAAACTCGCCGGGCGGCATCTTCCGCAACCGGGCATGGCGCCCGCCACTCTTCTTGCAGGTATGGCAAGGTATTGAGCGCGGGGTAAAAATAGCGACGGGGATGAATGCCGTGTTCTTTCAACGCCTCGTCAACGCGGGCGCGGCACTCTTCATCCGGCAGAAGGACGGGATAATAGGCGCTGTTCCAGTCCAGCCCTTCGCGCCTGGCCGGGCGCTGCAGGGGCAGCCCCTCCAGGGCCGCGTCATACATGGCGCGCACCTCCTTGCGCCGCGCCATTTCCTCATCCGTGCCCGGCAGCAGGGACAGGCCCATGGCGGCATGCAGTTCGCTCATCTTGCCGTTGATGCCCAGGCTGTAATGCGTATCGTTGATGTGCCCGAATGCGCGGGCGAGCGACAGCGCTTTATGGGCCTCAGCGCTGTGGGACACAACGCAGCCGCCTTCCGCCGTATGAAAAATTTTGGTGGCGTGGAAGCTGCAAACGCTGTAGTCGCCATACGCCAGCAGACTTTTGCCGTGATAGCGGGAGCCGAAAGCCTGCGCCGCATCGTAGATGAGGAGCGCTCCATATTCCCGGCAAATGGCGTCCAGACTTTCCACATCGCAGGCCAGACCGTAGATGTGTACAGGCAGCACTCCGGCGATATCCGGTTCTTCCTGAAAACGTCTGCGCAGCAGCTCCGGCGAGAGGCAGAGCATATCCGGTTCAATATCCACAAAAACAGGGATGCAATGCAGCCAGAGCAGGGCGGAAAGCGTCGCCACATAGGTATAGGGGGTGACGGCCACCTTTTTTCCGGCCAGCCCGGCGCACTGGATGGCCAGCATGAGGGCCATCGTGCCGTTATTGCACGCCAGTACATGCGACACGCCGAGATATTTCGCCAGAGCGCGCTCCAGCTCTTGCACGCACTGCCCGTTATTGGTGATCCAGGCGCGTTGAAAAATCTCTCCGCAGAGCCGTGAAAAAGCTTCCGGCTCCGGCAGGCGCGTTTTTGTAACGTATATGGGATGTTGCATTGTCATGTCAGGCGTGTCGTGCGAGTATGAAGCGAACTTCAGCGCGGACGGCGCATTCCGCCCGAACAGATTTCAAAGTGTTTCCTCCGCTGTTTCTCCGGTGGTCACACTGTCGGCCAACCTTTGAAATTCCTACACTTGAGAGCAGTTTTTGGCAAGGATTGCCGCTGGAATCAAAATATCTCTGACGCGCATGCTCATGCAATAATAATGCCGTTTCGCCATATTGCATGGCTCCTGACTACGACCTGTTCATGCCGGCGCCTGACGAAAAACCTGCACGCCGCGCATGATTGCCTGACAATGACGCCTTCTGGCGGGTCTTTGCCGCAGCGGCGCTTTCCCTGCCCGTCGGTTTTACGCCGACGCTTTTCCCCTTTTTCAACCGCGTCGGCAATTTGTCGCGCGCGGGCAGCACGGCCCGCCTTCAACGGACGTTCCGCCGCGCAAGGCCCGTATCGCGCTCCCTGGGAGACATTGGCACTGTCCTTGCTTTCATCCTGTCGAGGCGGCCCCACGTCCGCCCTTCGCCCTGCCCCAGGAGGAAGAAAATGGCACACTCCGCATGGTTGATACGGCCTCCGGCCGAGCAGCAGAAGCAGAATCCGTCTCCCGCCGCGCCCCAGCGCCGGGCTCAGAACGCGCCCGCGGGGGGGCTTTCGCCTTTCGCCGCGCTGATGGCCGGTCAGGAACGGAAAGGGGCGGACAAAAACCTGTCCGCCGCAGGACAAGCGCGGGAAACGGGCAGCACGCTGCAATTGCGCAATCCCGTTCTGGCCGGGCGCTCTCCCAGCGACCTCGCGCGTTCCCAGATATTCGCCAAGGCTCAATCTGACCTGCGTCAAACCCAGGCCATGGAAGGTCTGATGCAAAGCCTTTCCGGCGGCGATTCGCCGTTGCGTCTGGCCCGCGGCATGGGCGTCGCCCGGCATCTGCGCAGCCTGACCAACGCTTTTGAAGGAAAAGTGGGCAATCTGTCTATGGGCGACTTCATCCACACCCGCCCCACCGGCAAACGCGCGCGCCATGCGCCAATGCCGGAAAACGACGGACTGGGCCAGCTTTCCGCCCGCTTTGAATCCGGCGGCGACGGCATCGCGGCCATTGGCTACGACCGTAACGGCGGCACGTCCTACGGCAAATACCAGATCGCCTCGCGTGTGGGCAGCATGAAGAGTTTTCTGAACTTTCTGGACAACGAGGCCCCGGATATCGCCCAGCGCCTGCGCAAGGCCGGCCCGGCCAATACGGGAAGCCGTCGCGGGGGCATGCCCGATGCCTGGCGGGCCATCGCCAGGGAACAGCCGGAGCGTTTCGAGGCGCTGCAGGAGGCGTTCATCCGCGAAAGCCATTACAAGCCCGCCATGGAAGCCATTGTGGAGCGCACCGGCCTGGAAGCGGACAGGCTTTCCCCGGCCATGCGGGAGGTAATCTGGAGCACCGCCGTGCAACATGGCCCGGCGGGGGCGGCCCGCATTTTCGACCGGGCCGACAATCTCAGCGGCAAACCCACAGACCCGGCCTATGAGCGCAAGCTCATCAGCAATGTTTACAAATTGCGCGCCGGGCAGTTCGGCTCCTCCACCGAAGCGGTGCAGGCGGCGGTGCAGAACCGCTTCCGGCAGGAAAAAAACCTGGCTCTGAACATGCTGGACGGCGGCGGGCGCACCGCCCTGGCCTGAGCCGGCGGGGCGGCGCGGCATGAGTGTTGATGTTCTGCTTCTCAATCTGACCCGTTTTGGGGATCTGCTGCAAAGCCAACCCCTGATTCAGGATTTGCGCGACAGCGGCCACAGGGTGGGGCTGGTCTGTCTGGACAATTTCGCCGCCGCCCTGCCTCTGCTGCGGCATGTGGACGCGGCCTGGCCACTGCCCGGCGCGAAACTCATGGCCGCGCTGGATCAGGATTGGCGGGCGGCGACAGCGCGCCTGCTGGACATGGTTCGGCGCATCCGCCGCGAGGCCGCGCCCCGGCATGTCGTCAACCTGACGCCCACTCTGCCGGCGCGCCTGCTTTCCAAGCTTCTGGCCCCCGCGCCGGAAGCGGTGCTGGGCTTCGGCCTGGACCCCGAAGGTTTTGGCGTCAACCGGGGCGTCTGGGCCTCCTTTTTGAGCGGAGCCACCCTGCGCCGCCTGAACGCGCCCTTCAATCTGGTGGATATGTTCCGCATGGTCGGCGCGCCCCTTTGCGCTCCCGGCATTGCCGGGCGTCCGGGGCGTTTTCGCCTGCGCACCCCGCCCGATGCGGCCGTGGCCCATGCCAGGGCATTGCTGGCCCGGCCCGAAAACCTTTCCCCGGCTGCGCATCCCAAAGGTTTTGTGGCTCTGCAGCTGGGGGCCAGTGAAGCCCGGCGACAGTGGCCGGTGGCGCATTTCGCGGCCCTGGGCGAACGGCTCTGGCGCGAGGCGGGCATCTGCCCGGTTCTGCTGGGCGCGCCCTCCGAACGCCCGCTGGCGCGGGAATATGCGACATACAGCGCCCGCAGCCAAACGCCCTTCGTCAATGCCGTGGGTCGGACAGACATCCCCCAACTGGCGGCCCTGCTGCGCCAAACGCGCCTGCTGGTCACCAACGACACCGGCACCATGCATCTGGCCGCCGGCCTGGGCCTGCCCTGCCTGGCCTTTTTTCTGGCCACGGCCCAGCCCTGGGACACCGGCCCCTATCTGCCGGGTTGCTGCTGCCTGGAACCAGCCATGCCCTGCCATCCCTGCCCCTTCAGACAGACCTGCCCGCGCGGGCATGCCTGCCTGACGCGCATCAGCCCGGCCAGCGCCGGCGACCTGATTCTTGCCCGCCTGGAGGGCGACGGCTGGCAGGCGGGCCTGAGCCGGGAACTTTGCCATGAAGCCCGCGTCTGGCTGACGGAAAGCGACGAACAGGGCTTTGCCAGGGTTCGCAGCCTTTCCGGCCATGACGCTGAAGACCGCAGCCTCTGGCTCAGCCAGCAACGCCTGTTCTGGCGTCATATTCTTGACGACTTGAGCGACGACGGGGCCGGTCGCGCCGCCGAAGCGGCGGACGACCGCAAACAAGCGGGCGACCAGACGCATGTGCCGCCCTGCTCTCCGGATTTCCGCCGTCAGGTGACGCCTGTACTGGCCCAGGCCGCGCGCCTGCTGGACATGCTGGCCGAACAGGGCCGCCTGGCGGGCAAATCCGCGAGAGCGGGGCGGCTCTTTCTGCTCAATTGCGACCGCCTGCAAACTCTTCTGAACGCCTGCCCGCCGCTGGCCTCTCTGGCCTGTTTCTGGCGCGAATTGCAGCAGGAACGCGGCGATCGCCTGGACGCATTGCTGCGTTTCATAGGTCTGCTGGCCGGGCATCTTGAGCGCTGGGCCGCCCAGATGGCAGATTCAGACGATAACTGATTGTAATCATTTATATGGCATATGGTTTGCATAACACAAATCGCACAACGTATCGGCAAATAATTCCCCGTGGGGAGCAAGGAGGGAACCATGATTATTGTTGACGGTTGCAAAAGCGACAGGGAAATTTCCAGTTTCGCCAATCTGGAAGAAGTGCTGGCCAATGTGATGCAGGACGAAAAGATGGACGACCGGGTGGTCACCGATGTTTTCGTGAACAATGAAAGTTTTTCGGAAATCTATCCGCATCAGGCCGAAGACATGTCTTGCGACAACATCTCTTCCGTGGAGGTGCGCTCCGTGCCCATCGCCGAACTGGCCGTGGACATGTCGGCGGAAATGGGCAAGGTGGCCCGGATGATGGGCAGCGGCGCTCGCAATGTGGCCCGCCTGTTCCGTGAAGCCTCGGACACCGACGCCCTGGAACTCTTGCAGGATCTGCTGGACGTGACCCGCGACTTCATGGGCATGCTCACCGCGCTGCGCGACCGCTATCTCGGCGGCGCGGATGAGGAATTTACCCGCAAGGCCGAAAAGCTGGCCGACCTGCTTTCCGAAATGAGCGACGTGCTGGAAAATGAAGACTGGATTCTGCTGGCCGACCTGCTGGAATACGAATTCCTGCCCATGTGCGAGGAATGGCAGGAGGTCAGCGAACATCTGCACGCCCAGATGGTCAAACATGTCCATGTAGCCCAGTAGGCGCGAAAGGAACGCCCATGAATCAGGGACTCTCTCTTCTGGATCAGGCTCTGGATCTCGCCCGCCAGGAAATGGCGGCCCTGGAGGACGGGGCCTATGACAGAGCGGTGGAACTGGCGGAGCGGCGCGGCGAGCTTACCGGCATGGCGTGGCAACTGCTGGAATCTGACGGCGTCGATCAGTACCGCAAGCGCCTTATTGAACTCACCCGGCTTCAGGAACATCTGAGCGAACTGGCCGCCCAGGCGCAGGAAGTCGTTCGGGCAAGCCTGCAACGCTCACGGCTTGAGAGACAGCGCATGCGGGGTTATCATCAGGCGGTGGGGCAGGCGCTGCAATAAATGCCGCAGCGGGCAGAACGGCACAGGCCCGGCATGCCTTCGACATGCGACAAAAAATGAAAACGCTCCGGCTTCCGTCTGGCGGCCGGAGCGTTTTGCGCATGGCGAAAGCCGGGCCGCTTACCGGCCGGCCCCTTCACGCATGGCCAGGCGCACGGCCTCCACCTGGGCGGGTATGTCCCGCGCGCCCACCAGTTCCGAGACAAGAGCGCAGCAGCGCGCGCCGTGACGGGCCACTTCGGCGATATTATGCGCCTTGATGCCGCCAATGGCCACAAAAGGCAGATCAATGTTGCGCGCCACCCAATCCAGATATTCAAAGCCCACCGGGGCCACCACGTCTTCCTTGGTCTGGGTGGCGAAAATGGGCCCCACCCCGATATAGTCCGCGCCTGAGTTTACGGCGGCCACAGCCTGTTCCGGAGAATGGGTGGAGAGCCCGATGAGCATATCCGGCCCCACCAGACGCCGCACTTCGGGCACGGGCAGGTCCTCCTGCCCGATGTGCACGCCGTCGGCCCCCACCAGCATGGCAATGTCAATGTGGTCGTTGACGATGAAGCAGGCCCCGGCCTTTTGCGTCAGCCGGCGCAGCAGGCGGCATTCCTCCAGCATTTTGCCCGCTTTGAACTTTTTTTCCCGGTATTGCAGTATGCGCACCCCCGCGTCCAGCAGCGCCCCGGCCACCACAGCCAGGGGGCGGCCCAGGGAAAGGCGCGAATCAGTCAGAGCGTAAATATCAGTCTGTCCGGGCAAAATGGCGGGCATGGCTGTCTCCTTCAGGGTTTGCACGCCGCCCACAGACGGCGGGCGCAGCTTTTGGCAAAGCGCGCGGGATGAAACGAGGTATGGGCCAAATCGCGCGGCAATTCAAAGCCGCGCGCGTCAAAGTCTTCAGGTCGCCCGCGCACATATGCGGCGCGCCAGCCGGCCGCGCCGCAGCCTTCGGCCCTGCGCCGCTCCAGCGCCGCCCCCAGCGGCGTCGCGCCGGGGGGCAGCCCCAGCACGGCGCAGAGGGCCTCGTCCAGCGCCACGGCTGACGGGCTCGCGCCCACAAGCCCCAGAGCGAACGGCTTGCCCCGGCTGGGGCCGGTGACATGCATGGCCCGCACGCCGTCGGCCAGCCCGGCCACCGGCGGCAGCGCCGCCCAGAGGGCGGCCAGACAATCCGCGAAACAGCCGGGGTCGCGTCCTTCGCGGGTGTGAATCAGGGCCTTGCGCAGGCCGCTGACGCAGCCAAAACAGTTTTTGACCGCCATAGTCAGCAGCATCTGGCTGTGCGCCTTGACCCTGGGCACGGAAAGAATCAGGTCGCATTCCAGAGCGCGGCGGGAGATCATGAAACGCGGCCCCCCTTCCAGAAACGCGGCACAGGCCGGGGATGACGCGGACAGGCTCAGCCGCACGGGCACAGGACGGTTCAGGGCGCGCACCCTGAGCTTCAGGGGGCGCAAGGCTTCCTCCAGCCCGATTTTGCGGGCCACGGCCTCGGCGCGTCCGAAACCCGGCGAGTCTGCCACCTCCACCCTGGCGCCGCGTTCCAGCAGCCAGGCGCAGGCCGCCGCCGTCACTTCAGGGCTGGCGCAGGCCAAGGGCTGCGCCGTGATTAAATTGGGCTTGACCAGCACGCGCGCGCCCGCGTTCACGCGTGGCCCGGCGGCCTCCAGGGCCTGAAACACGGCTTGCCGGAGCCTGGGCGCGGCATAGTCCGAACAGGCCAGCAGGGCCACAGGCAGCACGCCCGCCCCGGCGGAACGCGATGCGGAGGAAGAGGCGTCCGTCATGCGGCGACTATGACGCCACAACCCCCGATTGTAAAGGGCAGAGCCTGCGCTCTTTTCAAGCCGCCTTTCTTGGCGTAAAAACGGTCAGCCGCATTCACGCGACACAGCAAGGATATTCATCATGCGCCATTTCCGCTTCAGCATACTGCTTTTGCTTTCGCTCTGCCTGTGGGCCGCGCCGGGCCTGGCGGCTTCCGCCACGGCGCAGGCGGCCGACGCCAGCGCGGTCAAAACGGCATCGGCCGCCCAGGCCGCGTCCGGCACAAACAACGCCGCCCAAAGCAAGGATGCGGACGCCGCGTCAAAACAGCAGGCCGACGGCGGCGCGACCGGGGCGGAAAACGCGCCGACCCGGCATGACCCGTGGGAGATGATCTGGGCCGGTCAGCGCGACATGCTCAACGACATCAAGGCCACCGCCGTCAGACTGAGCGACGCGTTCTCCGGCCAGGCGGCCAACCTGACGGACAAGGTGCAGCCCTATGAAGAAGAAGCCCGCCGCCTGCTGGTGCTGACCAACACCTTCAAAAACTGGCCCAACCCCATGGAGGCCGTGAGCCGCCGCATCACGGTCACGGTCACCCAGCTGAACCAGTTGCTGGAGCCGGTCATGCTCGCCCGTTCCGAAGCGCAGGGCCTGCTGGAGCGCGTCAACTACATGGCCGACAGCCTGCCTGATGACCTGCACGACGAGCGGCTCAGCCCGGAAATGCAGAATTATATTCAGGAGATCGGTCAGGCCAGGCTGCGCCTGGCCGCCGTGCTGGCCCAGTGCGATTCGGCGCTGGCCCCCTCCCTGGCCCTGCTCGCCCGGCTGGAAAAAACCCGCCAGGACATCAGCAACCAGTTGCCCGTTCTCTGGAAAAACTATTATCTGCAAAGCCCCGTGCCCTATCTCAGCCCCGACGCCTGGGCCGATTTCGGCCAGCAGATGCGTTACTCCTACCAGGGCATGATGCTGCGCCTGCCCGTGGAAATGCCGGTCACGCCGGATCAGTGGGGCACGGCGGCCCTGCGCTTTCTGATCTGCCTGCTGTTCACCGGCGTGATCACGCTGCTGCTTTACCGGCGCTGGATCAAGCGGGATTCCAGAAGCGCCGCCCGCCATATTTTTCGCGTCAGCCTGCCCTGGCTCTGCCTGGGCCTTTCCCTGCTGGGCAGTTCCCTGTCCGCCGCGGGCGAATTTTTTCGGCTTTTTCTGGCGCTGGGCAATTTGTCCATCATTCTGGGGCAGGTTTTTCTGGCCTGGGATCTGCGCCTGCTGAAATACCCGGATGTGGAGGAGCAGCCCGCGCCCTTCCTGCGGCTCATGCCCCTGACCCTCTGCGCTTATGCCCTGCTCTACCTGCCTCTGACCAAACCCCTGGTGCTGGCGCTCTGGGCGGCCCTGCTCATTGCCTCCCTGGTCTGGCGACAACGCTGGCGCAAAGCCAACTGCGGCTCTCTGCAACTGGAATCCAGCGTGCTGGACGGCGACTCCATCGTGCTCTGGCTTTGCCTGCTGCTGGCTCTTTCGGGCCTGCACATCTACAGCATGGCCCTCTATCTGCTTTTCGTCTCCTGTTCTCTGGCGCTGGAACTCAGCCTGGGCGGCATGGCCCTGATCAGCAACATCAACGAACACCTGCCCAAGGAAGGCGCGCGCGCCGCCCTGGCCCGCCTGCTGGTGGCCCTGGCCGCGCCCGTTGTTCTGGTGGCGGCCGTGGTGGGCGTGCTGCTCTGGGTGGGCACCCTGCCCGGCGGCATGTACCTGCTGGGCGAATATGTGTTCAAGGGCGTGAATGTGGGCGCAACCCAGTTCAACATTGTCCAGATACTGCTGATCATCAGCGTGTTTTATCTCACGCGCACGGCCGTGGCCATGGGGTCTCGCTTTCTGGCCAAACTGCCCAAGCAGGGCCTGCAAATCGACGCCACGCTGATTCCGCCCATGCAGACGGCCTTCACCTATGCGGTCTGGGCCATCTTCGGCCTGTTTGTGCTGCGGGCGCTGGGCATGGAGCTGAGCAACCTGGCGATGGTGGCCGGCGGCCTTTCCGTGGGCATCGGCTTTGGCATGCAGACCATTGTGAACAACTTTCTTTCCGGCCTGATTCTGATCTTCAGCCGCACGCTCCAGGCCGGAGACGTGGTGGAAGTGGGCGGCATCACGGGCCGGGTGCGCAAGATCAGCGTGCGCGCCACCATGGTGGAAACCTACGACAACGCCCTCATCTATGTGCCGAACTCCGAATTTGTGGCCAGCCGTCTGATCAACTGGACCCGCAACAGCCGCACCGTGCGGCGCGAAATCAAGCTGGGCGTGGCCTACGGCTCAAATACGGCCCTGGTGATGAAGCTGCTGCTGGCCGTGGCCAACGGGCACGAAAACGTGCTCAAGTATCCCACGCCCTCGGTCACTTTCAACGATTTCGGGGCCAGCACCCTGGATTTTCTGCTGCGATTCTGGGTCAAAGACTATGATGTGGGCGTGTCCACCGCCTCGGACATTCGCCTGGCCATTGAAAAACAGTTCCGTGAACATCACATTGAAGTGGCCTTTCCGCAACTGGACGTGCATATCAAGGACATGCCGCCGCGCGTCAAAAGCCCGCAGGCGCCGTCCCGCGCTCGCGTTGGACGCCCCGCGCGCCGGCTCCCGCACCGAGCGCCGCAGACCCGATCCGCACAGCGGGACGGCACGGCGAAAAACGTCAGGGCCGCGACGCCGGAGAGCGCGTCGGCAGATGGAAAGCGGCCCCCTGCTCCTTGATGAGGCATGGCCC
>NZ_JBNPLS010000022.1:0-39949 GCF_050313595.1 Desulfovibrio sp. SGI.169
TATTTTATTTGCGAAAACAAGTGGCCCGGGGCGGATGCGTCTTCCCTGGGCCACTTTTTTTACACGGCTTTCAGCCTGCGCGATCAGCAGAGCTTTTTATACATGAAAATCCACTGTTTCATTGCAAAAATTCTGCGCGGAATTTCGCAAAGAATTTTTGCGGGATCGTTTGCGAAAAAACGTGGTTTTTCGCTCACTCACGACCCTTGCGGGTTTTGTGGTGTCTGCTTTTGCAAGTAGACTCTAGGCTTGTTCAGGCTTGCCGCCATACCCCAGCCTGGATTGCATGCTCTGCACGCCCTTGCTCAGTGAATTCATGGCCTCGTCGAATTCACGTTGCAGGGAATCCATCAGTTCACGCACGGAAATAATCTTGTTCACCCGGAAGACGTTGGCCCCGCAGAAGGCAAAGCCGCGTTCCAGATTGCCGCGCATGGCGCTGATCAGCGCCTGGGCGATGCAATACGGGGTTTTTTCCTGCTGGCAGGTGCTGACGCAGTGAAAAATGCATTTGAAGGGCTTCTTCAGGCCCTCACGCGCGGCATTGATGAAATCGTTGGTCAAGGCGCGTCCCGGCATGCCCACAGGGCTGCGGATGATGGTCAGGTCTTCCTGTCTGGCCGCGAGGTAGCTTTGCTTGAAACGGTCGTCCGCGTCACATTCATGGGTGGCCACAAAGCGCGTTCCCATCTGCACGCCGGCGGCTCCCAGATCCAGGAACCTTTTTATATCCGCGCCGGTGTATACGCCGCCTGCCGCGATAATGGGCACAGCGCGGCCCAGTTTGTCCTCAAAGGGTTTGACCGCTTCCACAACCTCAGGCACCAGAACCTCCAGCGCGTGGGCGGGATCCTGAATTTCTTCCGGCTTGAAACCCAGATGGCCGCCCGCCTTGGGGCCTTCCACCACAAAGGCGTCCGGCAGGTAATTGAAGCGGGAGAGCCATTTTTTGGCGATGACCGTGGCGGCTCTGCCGGAGGAGACAATGGGAACGAGCTTGGTTTTGAACTCCTCCTTCTTTTCCTCGCAGAGCTGCAGCAGCTGGCGCGGCATGTCCAGCGGCAGCCCCGCGCCGGAAAAGATGATATCCACTTTCTGCTCAATGGAGGCGCGCACCATTTGCGTAAAGGTGGTCAGGGCCACCATGATGTTGACGCCAATAATGCCGCTGGAGAGCTCGCGAGCCTTGATGATCTCATTGCGCAGAGCGCGCAGATTTGCCTCCAGAGGGTTTTTGGCCACATCCGGCTCTTTCATGCCGATCATGGCGCCGGCAATGGTGCCGATGCCGCCCTGGTTGGCGACAGCCGCCGCAAGACCGGAAAGGGATATTCCCACTCCCATGCCGCCCTGAACGACGGGCACTTTAGCCGTGAGATTGCCGATTTTCAAAGAAGGGAAGGGCATTGTAACAAGACCTCCGTCTTGAGCCGGTGCGGGGCCCGCCGTCGGCCCCCCGGCCGACATCGTGACGCTTGCCCCAATCATTTGTCTTTTAGCATAGAACGAAAAATCACAAGGCGCAATAAAAGATGCCGCATGTATCAGTCGGCATATATTGCACGCGGCCTGTTCAGGCCGCGCACAATCCGGCATACGGACACCAGGCGCAATGTCTGTCGGGCCGGGCCGCAAAATGCGAAGAGCATTCCAGATGACGCAGCACCAGCCCCAGGCTCAGGTCACAGTAGCCGAGAGCCGCCGACAGGTCTTCATCCGCCAGGCCGCCGAAAAGGGGAATTTCCGCCCCGTCTTCCTTCAGCTCCACCAGGGCTGCATCGCCGGGCGCGCCCTTTTTTGCGGCCATGAGCATGGAGAGGTAACAGGGCAACTGCAGGCTGGGCAGACGTTCGCGCAATTCCTCAAACAAAGCCTCCAGCGGAGCATCCTGCTGCGCGGCGCAGGCCGGCGCAACCTTCTGAAAAAAAGCGATATCGGTCCAGAGGCCGCCGTCGTGGCGTTTGACGCCGCCGGTCTTGTAATCAAGCACATAGAGCAGACCGTCGCGCCGGTCCAGCCGATCCAGAGTGCCGGTAAAGGCATAGTCGCGTCCGTTGAGGGTCAGCTTTACATTTAACCGCTCTTCCAGAGCCAGAATCAGCGCGCTCTCGGGCTGCCGCGCCAGAAAACGCTCCAGCCGCAGCGGCGCGGCCGCTTCCAGCATCAGGCAACTGTCCGCCGGGAGAAGACGACGCAGCTCCGCCGCTTCCAGAGCTTCATGAAACCGGGCCCGCACGGTTTCCATGGAGATGTCGCCCCGCCGCACTTCCTTATGCAAATAAGGTTCATACAGCGCGCGCAATGTATTGTGAATGCAGATGCCCACGGCGGCCGGATCGTCGCCTTCGTTGATTTCACGCGGCGGCGCAAGGCGGCAGAGGTATTGCCAGGCGAAACGAAGAGGACATTGCAGATAGACATCCAGCCTGGTGGCGGAAAGCGGTTCGCGCAAAAGCTTTTGCACAGCGGCGTCCAGGCCTGCGCGCCGTTCCAGGCTTTTGGGCCGGCTCTGGGCGGCGCGCACCGTGCAGCGCGCCACGGACAGCGAACCTTCGCCGGGCGTGAGCAGCGCGCCCCGACGTTGCTCCTCTTCCCAGATCAGTTGCTCCACAAAACGGCTGCGGCTTTTTTTGCCGTCAAAAAGCGCGGAACGGCTGATGCCCTCCTGCCAGAAAAAATGCACTTCATCGGCTCCGGCGCATAAGCGGTAGAGGGTGTGAGCCGCCGCGCGTTCGCGGCGGCGGGCGTCAGGCAGGCCCAGAACCTGCCGCAGGGAATCGGGGAGCAAAGGATCCTGCGCCGGATTGCCGGGGAGTTTGTCATCCGTGGCGTCCACGATCAGCACGCGCTCAAAGTGCAGCAGGCGCGTTTCCAGCATGCCGAGCACCTGCAGGCCCGTAAGCGGCGACGCCTCAAAAGGCACGCGCTCCCGCTCCAGAACCTGACGGGTGATCCCGTGCAGCACAGTCGGCGGAAAGGGCGTCCGCGCCAGGCAGGTTTTGCGCAGAATAGGCTCAGCGTGGCGCATCAAGCGATACATTGCTTCCGCGTCCAGAGGAAAATGCCGCCACATCTCGCCGCCGTGGCTCAGCAGAAAATCGCAGACGCCGCGCAGACATTCGGCCATATCCGCTGTTGTATGCGCGGCGGACAGGGCATCCACCATGACTGACAGACATTGTGAAAGCAGCTCCGCCAGAGGGGCGGGCAAAGTGGCGCTACATTCTCCGGCCAGGTCAGGCAGATTCACAAAACGGCCGCCCGCGCGAACCAGACTTTCCAGACGGCGTAGGGCATCGCGCAATGACAGGCTGCGCCCCTCCCCATCAGGCGTCGTAAGCATCTTCAGATAAGGATGCCGCAGACAGCGCAGCAGATCGCGCCAATAATAGAGTCCATCCTCGGAGCGGCCGGCCTGCAGGCGCAGCAGAGAGTCCAGCAGGCGGTTGAGGGGAGAACGCGGCAGGGGATAGCCCATGGACACATTGACGTCTTTATCCGGCAGGTGGTGCAGTACGGGCATGAGCAGGGCGCTGTCCGTCAGCACCACTGCGGTGGACGGCATGGCGTCATTCTGGCCGTCTGTCAGTGTCTCGCGCAGGGCCTGAAGCTGCGAATGACAGTCATACCCGGCAAAGAAAGACAAACGCGGTCTGTGCGCCGCCTCCTGCGGATCAATGGTCACTGCCAGACGCGCGCGGGCCCGCCAGCGTCGCAGCCAGGCCGCGTGTTCGGCGCAGGCCCAGTGCACGGCAGTGTTTGCGGCCAGGGCCGGATCGCTGTGCAGGCAAACATGCGCGCCAGCCAGCCAGAGAGCGCGCAGCAGCCTGTCTTCCGTGCCGGTCAGCACGGAAAAACCCGCCACCAGCACGGGCCTGTCCGGGGCCGGGGCAAGCAGAGGCGGAATGCGCGCCGTCTGGCGGCTGGCCATGTATTGATCCAGACCCGGCGTGGTCCACTGGCGCTCTTCAAGCTCTTGCAGATAGGCGCGGCTGATTCGTCCCAGCGCGCCCAGCAAAGCCGCCGCGGGCGCGGCAACTTCATTTTCCGCATAGGCCAGGTCGGCGGCTTCCAGCCCATGACCGAGCATTTCTTCCAGCAGAGCGGCCAGCCGCAGTCCCCAGGGCAAAAAAAGCGCCATATCCATGCGCGCGAAACGGGCTGAGAGCGCCGCGTCCTCTTTGGCCAACGCCTGCACGCAGTCATGGAGCAGCGCCACGCGGTCCAGCAGGTTGGCCGTATGCAACGGCACATCGCTGGCGCTGCTTCGCCAGATCATTACCATCTCGGACAGTGTGAGCGCTTTGGGCAGCAGGCGCGGGCCGCCTTCCTGGGCATAGAGCTGCAAAAGATAGCGCCATGGGCGGTTGTGCGGCACAATCAGCAGCGCCGAGCCAGGCCGGCCGCCGCTGCATTCTTCCAGCATCACTTTAAGGTCAGGCAAGAAGGGCCGCTGCCAGGGAAAAATCCAAAAGGGCGTCGCGCTCATGTTCTGTCCTCGGTCGCGGGCAGAAGCGCGGCGTATGTCTCGCAAAGGGCCGAAACCCTGTCACTCTCCACCAGCTGAAAACGCCGCTGATCCAGATAGACCAGCAGCGCGCGCGCAGTGCCGCCATAATCGCCGCACTGCTCCAGACAAGCCAAATAACGGCGCACCTGCGCGATATGCTTCGCTTCTGGATGGCCGCTTTTATAATCAAGAACCAGCGGCCCCCAGGCTTCCCGCACCAGCAAATCCACACGCAGCACATGCCCTTGCCCGTCCATCAGCGATTGTTCGGGCCAACCGTGCGCAAGCCAGCGCGCCGTTTCGGGCTGGGCGGCAAACCAGGCCAGAGCCCCGGCCAGCGACTCGCGCATGGCCGCCTCGTCAGGCACAGGCAGAGGGAAATGGCGCAGGCCGAAGAGCAGGGCGGTTCTGGCGTCTTCTTCCGCATGCCCGCTGATATGCAGATGTTCCAGACAGAAATGGAGCAGGCTGCCTCTATCCTCGGCCTTGAATGCGAAACCTCCCAGAGGGTTGCGAAAAATTTTCAGACGCGGCAGCCATTGCATGGGCCGCCAGCCTTGCGCCGCTGCGGCCGCGGCGGGACAGGGAGAGAAGAAAGATTCAGGATTCGCTTTTTCGTCTGCCGTGACGGCCCTCGACGCTTCCGGCGGCGCGCCGAGGCTGTAAGGCAAGGTCAGGCCGGCTTCCTGCCAGAGAATGTCCAGAGCCGCGCAGAGCGAGCCGGATTTGTTTTCCTGATTTGATGCGCCGGTACGGAAAATGCGCAGCTCGTCCCGCGCCCTGGTAAAAGCCACATAAAGCAAATCAAGATTTTCACAGGCCTGCCGCGCCATATCCGCATAATAGGTTTCACCCAGCGCCTTGCGATTGGGCACAACCATGCGCAGGCCGCCACGTTCCAGCAGGACGGGACGGCCCGACGAACGCACGCTGAAACCGGTCCAGGGCAGGATGACCACCGGGGCTTCCAGGCCCTTGGACTTATGGATGGTCATCACCCGCACCGCATTCATGTTTTCGGGCATGGGCACTTTTTCTTCACCGCTTTTGTCCCGCCAGTGTTCCAGAAACGTGGATAAGGTGGCCAGCCCTTTTTCTTCCGCGCTCTGAAGCACCTCCATAAAACGGCGCAAAAAGGTGCGGGCCTCTGGAAAGCGTTGCTCCACCTCCAGATGAGCGAACCATTCCAGTGCCGTGTCATAGGGCGTCATCAGGCCGGACTGCCCGTGGAAGGGCGCCAGCAACTCCTGCCATATGCGCGGCCAGCGCTGCTTGAAACGCAGAAACAAGGGGCCATGCCCCGTCCCGGCGCACCAGGCGTGCAGCCCTTCCCGGTCAAGTTCCGCCGCCTGCGGGTGCTCCAGTACAATGGAACCCGTAAGAAGGGTCCAGAACGCAATGTCGTCTTCGGGATTATCCAGAAAAGTCAACAGGGCCACGGTCTGGATAATGAGAGGATGCTCCGCCAGCAGCAGGCTGTTTTCCGTAATGACAGGAATGCCCTCGCCCACCAGAGCTTCAGCCGTCAGGCGGGCGGTTTCGTTGCCGCGCACCAGTACCAGAACGTCTGACCAGGCGCGGCGCGGGCCGATTTCATCCCGCAACAGCTCACAGAGGCGTTCCAGCACGCGTTCACGCAAATCATCCTGTGAGGCCCCCTGTATTGCCTCCGCCCGAACCAGCCCCCCATGCGGAGCCCCCGGCGGGCATTGCTGCGCCGTTGCCGCGAAGGCGCGGTTCAGGCGTTGCGTGGCGGCCCTCACGACGGCCGGCGGCGTATCAGCGGGCAACAGGGCGGCAAGAACGCGTTGCGCCGTGCTCACGTTTTCCAGCGGCGAGAAAATTCGATTGTTGTGCTCCACCACATGGCGGCGGCTGCGCCAGTTCCGGGGCAGATTACGGCGTTCTGCGTCAGGGGCCAGCCGTGTTAGGCCCTGATCTTCAAGCACAGCGTCGAACAGTTCCGGCTCGCCGCCGCGCCAGCCGTAAATGGACTGCTTGACATCCCCCACCCAGGTCAGAGAACCGCCGCGCGAGAGGGCTTCCTGCACCAGAGGGCGCAGGGCCCGCCATTGTTCGCGGCTGGTATCCTGAAATTCGTCCACAAGAAAGTGGGTCAGGCGTGTGCCCAGCCGGCAGAGCGTCTCAGGCACGCCGCGCTCTCCTTCAAGCACCGTCTGCGCCAGACCAGGCACAAGCAGGCCCGGCAAAGCGCCTTCCTGCTCCTGATTTTGCAAAAAAGCGCACACCAGAGTCCGGGCCAGGCGCACAAAAGGGGCAATACGCAGGGCCTGCGCAATCAGCTCGCCGTCCGCGGCGCGGCGGCGGGCGCTGGCCGCATAGGCGGCAAAGCACTGTTCAGCCTTCTGCGGAACCACCGCGCCCTTGAGAAACAGTTCTTCAGGATTCTCTTTGGAGGCAAAGGCGGAAGCACATTTGTCAATTTGGCCCTGCGCCAGTTGCTCCACCGCCTCCAGGGCCTTTTTTTTCCAGGACAGGCCCGCGCTCCGAGCCACTGCGAGAAACTCCCGCGCGGCGTCTATGGCGGCCTCGTCCATTTTTTGAAGTTCTTCTTTAAGAACGGCTTCCGGCGTCAGGTCATGAAAACGGCCCAGCAGCACATCGTCAAGCAAATCTCTCAACTGACGGAGCAGTTTTTCCCCCGCCAGAAAGCCCTTGCTTCTGCCGTATATCACCAGAGCCCGGCAGGCTTCGCGCAAAAGATCGCGCATGGCGGCGTCATCCCGCCAGGCGCGCTCCAGAAAGAGCTCCAGGTAAGGGGTCAGAGCCTCCTCTGTGGCGAACACCGGCTGAAAGTCAGGGTGAAGATTCAGCTCCAGGGCGGCGGCGCGAACAATAAGATGCAGAAGGCTGTCAATGGTGCGGATATTCAGCGCGCTCAGGTCGCGCATGATCACATTTACCCAGCGGCTGGCTTCTTCGGCGTCCAGGGAAAGATCGTCGGCGCGCGCGCCCAGAGCCGCGCTTTTCAGGCGGTGGATGACGCGTTCGCGCATTTCGGCGGCCGCGGCATTGGTGAAGGTGACGGCCAGAATGTCGCCCCAGCCGCACTGCCGGCCTTCAGACAGCGCACAGGCCGGGGAGGCCGCCGCGCCGGGCGCGTGCCCGCATTCCATCAGGCGCAGCAGAAAGCGGCGGGTCAACTCGTAGGTTTTGCCGGAGCCGGCCGAGGCTTTGACCTGGCAAAGGCGCGACACGAGAAAAGCGCCCTATTCAGGCGGCAGCATGCCCTTGAGCATGCCTTGCCCCGTGGATTCCAGCACCGCGCGCCAGAGATCGGAATAAATGTTCAGCTTGCGGCGCGTGCGGGTGACCAGCTCCAGCGGTAGGTGCACATAGCGGTCCTGCAGTTTGGCCACCACCATGTCCGTGCGGCCGGCCATGGCCGCGTGCACGGCGTACTGGCCCAGAAAACCGCAATATACCTTGTCGTTGGCGCTGGCGGATACGGAGCGAATGATATAGCTGGGGTCTATGTATTTGATGGAGTGTTCTATCTGGCGCTCATCAAGATAACGATGAATTTCCCTGCGCAGCAGATCGGCTATTTCGCCCAGCACGGGATTGCCCGACGCGTCCGTACCGGCATTGTGCTCCAGCAGGTGCTGACCCGCGCCTTCAGCCGCCACGATGACCGCGTGCCCCCTGTCCCGCAGGCGCTCTTCCAGCGCGGGCAGCAGGCCGCCTTCGCCTTCCAGGGTAAAGGGCGCTTCAGGAATCAGCACGAAGTTCACTTCTTTGAGGGCCAGCGTGGCCCGCGCGGCGATAAAGCCGGACTCCCGCCCCATAAGTCTGACCAGACCGATGCCGTTGGGCGTGCCGCAGGCCTCGGTATGGGCGCACTCGATAGCCTCGGTGGCTTTGAATACTGCGGTTTCAAAGCCGAAGGACTGGGGAATGAAATTGATGTCATTGTCAATGGTCTTGGGAATGCCGATCACCGAAATTTTCAGGCCCCGGCGCTGCACTTCCCGACTGATGGACAGGGCGGCCTTCATGGTGCCGTCGCCGCCGATGACGAAAAGGGCGTTGACGTTGCAGCGCTCCAGCGTGTCCACAATCTCATCGGAGGGCTGGGGCCCGCGCGACGAACCCAGAATGGTGCCGCCGAAGCGATGAATGTCGGCCACCACATCCGGCGTCAGTTCCCGCAGGCGGTGTCCGTATTTGGGAATGAAGCCTTCCAGTCCATAGGGAATGCCCACGATGGAAGGCACCTTATACGCGTGATAGGCCTCCATGACGATGGCGCGGATCACGTCGTTGATGCCGGGGCAGAGGCCGCCGCAGGTAACGATGGCGCACTTGGCGCGGGAGGAATCGAAATAGAGCTTCCTGCGCGGTCCGGCAGCCTCAAAGGAGACGACGCAGGCTTCTCCCTTATGTTCGCTCAGTTCCTCATCCACAAAAATCTGAATGCTTTTGTCGTCAGCCCAGGTGCGGTAGGGCAGGCGAGACTCCAGCTTGCAGGGGCCAAGGGTGCGGATGTTCGTATCCAGCGCGCGTTCTTCCATGATCTTCCTCTTGAAAAAGGTAAAATACTATTTGCCCAAGCCCGGCTCGGCGGCCTGGACGCGCATGGCCTCAATGGCCAGAGCCAGAAATTCGTCCAGTTCCAGCCCGGCCTCAGCGCACTGGCGGATATTGTTGCGGTTCACGCTGGCGGCAAAGGCTTTGTCTTTCATTTTTTTCCTGATGCTTTTTGGCTCCATGCCCTCCAGACCGGTGGGGCGCATGCGCGCCGCGGCGCTGATAAGCCCGGTGACCGTCTCGCCGCATCGCAGGGCATAATCAAAACGGCTTTGCGGCGATGTGCCGTTCATTTCGCCGTTATGGGCGCGGATGGCCGCGAGAGCTTCTTCCGGCAGTTTGCCGGACAGCAGTTTCGCGCTCTCCAGACCGTGACGCTCAGGCGTTTCGGCGGTGGAAGGATAGTCAAGGTCGTGCAGCAGGCCGGTCAGGCCCCAAAGCTTTTCATCTGCTCCCAAACGGCGCGCCAGGGCGCGCATGATGGCTTCAGCGGCCAGCGCGTGTTGCAAAAGCGATGTCGGCGTGCCCTGATCCGCCAGCAGTCGCAGGGCGTCATCTCTGTCAATCATTCTTCAGTTCCCCTTATGCCGTGAATGTAAAACAGGGGAGCGGCCATGGCAAGGCGGAAGAACCCGCATTCGCTTTGTGGATTCCCTTTTCTGATTTTTTTTGAGGCAAGCCTTGCATTCTGATCGCAAGATATCTGATTAAGAATTTAATTTCAGGTAGTTATATATTTTATCCCGTCAAAAAAGCATTCGTCTTCGCTTTTCCTGTCTGGACAAAAAAGAAGGCTCAAGTAAACTCGCCCCATAAAAGCATGTCGGTCAGATTTTCGGCGGAATACGTCAGCGGGTTCTGTGCAGGATGAACATCCTTCTGGTGGATTGCGATTTTGGCGAAATGCCGGGCCATACCGTGCGCCGGGTCAAACTCAAAGGCGAGGGCGGCCTCGTGCCGGTGCGACGTCTTTTGCGCGCTTCTGGCGGTTCAAAAGAAAATTTCAGACCTGACCTGCTTGTCCAGAGGGAACATCTGGCCCGCAGAATTTTTTTGAGCGGTCTGGAAGAGCTGGATTGTCCGAAAATCTTCTGGGCGCTGGACACCCATCTGAATCTCTTCTGGCAGCGCTGGTATGGTCGCCTCTTTGACCTGATTCTGACGCCGCATCCGCATCTGTTCAATTCGTTGCCGGCGGCATGGCGGCTTGAAAACAGTGCGCGCCCATTTGCCATGCCGGGTTGCCGGCGCGCCTGGCGTTCCCACGCCCAGCGCCGCCAAACGGCCGCCTTTGTGGGCGTGCTTGATCAAAACCGTCCCCGGCGATTCAACTTTGCGCAGTTTTTGCGGCAACGTCATCATGTGGACGCCCGCCCGCTGGCGTTTCACGCCATGCTGGATTTATACGACGACACCCGCCTTCTCCCCAATGAATCCATTTGTCAGGAGTTCAACTTTCGCATCATGGAGGGGGCTTCCTGCGGCTGCTGCGTGCTCACCGAAGACATAGGGGAAGACTTGCGCGTCCATTTTGAACCGGGCCAAGAAGTGCTGACCTATCGGCACGCGCTGGAACTTGATGAGCTTCTCTCCTTTTTCTCCACCCGCCCGGCACTGACGGAAAAAATCGGACAGGCGGCACGACGAAGAGTGCAGACGGCCCACCTGCCGGAACATCGCGCTGCGGAACTTGGCCTTATCCTCCGCTCTCTTTCCGCGCGAAGCCGCTCTTCCGGCGAATCGGAACGTATTTTCGCACTGGCCTGCGTTCAGTGGGCGAGAGGCAACCCCGCATATCGGAAGCATCTGCCGTCGCTGATGACCTTGCTTGAGCGTCAGGGCGCGCACCCTGACGTCACGGCCATGCGCCTGCGCCTGGCTCTCGAAAGCGCGCGCATGGGGGAAGCGCGGAATCTCCTTTCGGAGCTTCTTGCATCTGAAGGCCGGGGGCCGGGGTTTTCCTCTAACGCTGAAGAGTCTCTTGACAGCCATACCGCCTGTGCCGTTGCGGCCCTGCGCCTGGGGGACTGGCCCGCGTTTCAGACCTGCTGGCGGTTTCGGCATGGCAAAGAAAAGGATATGCCCGCGCCAGCGAATTTTTTTCAGGGCTGTCTGGCCTGGGCGGATGTTCTGGCGCGTTCGGGGCGGTTTTGCCAGCCGGGTTTTCAGTTCGACCCGACGCTGACCTGCCCGGAAAGCGCTCTGGAGATGCTTTTGATGGCCGAGCAGTGGATTCAGGATGAGGAAAGCCGCCGGCTATGGGGCCGGAAGATGGCGGAGTGTTGCGACAGAACGCCTCTGCTTTCTCTCGCGCTCAGTTGCAATGCCCGGCGCAGTCTGGATTCACCGGAAGACTGGCGGGCAAGTCTGGGCTACGCGCTGGCTTGCCTGCGCAACTTCCGCTTCGAGGAAGGTGTCGCCGAGGTCGAGGCGGCATACGGGCTGGCCCGTAATGCCGGGCAGGAAGCTGATTTCCGGCTTGAGATCGACCGACAGGGCATCCATTGCGCACGCTTCGCGACACTGGCGGGCGCTGGCGCGTTTTCGACTTTTTCGTAAAGGAACCCATGCTGCGCATCAGCCACGTCAAAACCTCCGCGCTGACCAATTATGCCGACCAGCGCGCCCATGACGCCGTTATTGTCATGCCGGCCACGGATATGGAACTGGCCTCGAAGGCCGCCGAGGTTATGAGCAGGCGCACGGATAGGGAGGGGCTGCTTGTCATTGCGGAAGACGATCTGCGTTTGGGCTTCATCGCCACAGCCAACGGCATTTACAGCAAAACGCGTTCCGCCTGCTTCGGTTATGCGGCACAGGACGCCTTTGCGGGCCAGTACTGGCTGGACTACGGCCTGAACGCTCTGGAAAAAAGCGGGGCAGGACTTCTTGCATTCAACGACGGAAGATTTTTCGGAAAGATCGCGGTGTTCGGGCTGGCGATGCGCCGTTGGCTGAAAAGCGTTTATGAAGACGGTGTTTTTTACGCGGGCTACCGCTCGCATTTCGCGGATACGGAACTCTCAGTCATTGCCCTGGCAAGCGGCAATCTTGTATTCAACCCTAACGCCCTGCTGATCGAAGTGGATTACGAAAAACACCTCCACGGCAATAACCCCACTGATGAAAGTCTTTACAGAAAACGGGCGGAACAGGGCTTTGACGGAAGAATGGAACCTTTTGTTCCGGCCTGAGCCCGTCTCGCTCTCCGGGCGAAACGGAGGTGGCGACATCTTGTCCGCAAAAGCCCGACATGGGGGCGGGCCCTGCCTTCTGTTGACAGCAGGGCCGATATGGTTGAAAATTACTTGTTTAGGCAAACTTTTTGACGTTTTACCGCAGTGACGCTTATGGCTATATTCGGTGTTAGATTTCGCGCGCTCGGCCAGACGAACTATTTTTCCGGACCGTCTGGGCTCAGACGCGGCGATCACGTCATGATTGAGGTTGATCAGGGGCTGACCCTGGCCGAGGTTGTTTCCGGCCCGCTGGAAAGCCTGCCGGGCTCTGAAGAGCGGGATATGCCTTCCATTCTCCGTCAGGCGGGTCCCGCGGAGGAGGAAAGCGGTCGGGAAAACGCCGCGCTTGCCCGCGAGGCAACGGCTTTTTGCCGACAGTGCATCCGCGATCGCCGTCTGGATATGAAGCTCGTGGATGTGGAAGTTTTTTTTGATCGCAGCAAGCTGATCTTTTATTTCACCGCGCCCGCGCGCATTGACTTCCGGGAGCTGGTCAAAGACCTGGTGCGCGAATACCGCGCCCGTATCGAACTGCGTCAGATCGGCGTGCGGCATGAAACACAGATGATCGGCGCTGTGGGCAATTGCGGCATGGTCTGCTGCTGTCGCCGCTATCTGCGCAAATTCGCGCCGGTGACCATTCGCATGGCCAAGGAACAGAATCTCTTTCTCAATCCCGCCAAAATTTCCGGCATCTGTGGACGACTGCTTTGCTGTCTTTCCTACGAGCAGGAAAATTACGATCATTTTCACCGCAACTGCCCGCGTCTGGGCAAAAAATACCAGACCGACCGGGGGGGCATGAAGGTGCTGCGGGCGAACATGTTTCGCAATTCCCTGTCCGTGCTCACGGAAAACAATGAGGAACTTGAGTTGAGCCTGGACGAATGGCAGGCCCTGGCGCCCCATCGTCCCGAACCGCAGCAGCCGGGGGGCCAAGCCAGGCAGGCCGCCAAACCCCGCCAGGGCGACGGTCTGCTGGTGGTTTCCGTAACGCCCGACACGGTGGAAGCCCCCGGACTGTTTGACGATCTCTTGCCGTCGGTCGAGAACGAGCGGGCAGAGGAGGGGGCGGATCAGCCCTCTGCGGGCGCTCTGGCTGAAAATCGGGAAGAAAAAAACGACGCGCCAGGCTGTCCCGGCAAAAGCCGGCGCAAACGCCGTCGCAAAACGCCGCAACGCCCAGAAAACGGATAGCAGATATTTTTTTTGCAGACTGCTACCGGCAGCCGCGAGCCTGCCGCGGCGGCAATGCCGCCGCGCCCGAAAGTATTGGTTTGGGCGGAATATCGTTTTCGCATCGCCCGCGCGCGATGCGGAAAATGAACGACAATGAACGAAAGATGAGACGTTCAGACCTTATTCAAGCCAACAGCACGGAGCCTTGTGTGAAAAGCTTTTTCATTACCACGCCCATTTACTATGTTAATGCCAATCCCCATCTGGGGCACGCCTATACTACGGTCGTGGCGGATTCTCTGGCCCGTTTTCACAAACTCCAGGGAGAGGACACGCTGTTTCTGACCGGCACGGACGAGCACGGCGACAAGATCGTGCAGGCCGCGGAAAAACTGGGGCAGACCCCCAAGGAGTTTGTGGACGCCATCAGTGCCCGCTTTCAGGCTCTCTGGCCGCAACTGGGCATTGCCAACGACCGTTTCGTGCGCACCACCGACGAGGCGCACAAGCGTGCGGTGCAGGATTTTCTGCAAAAGGTGTATGATGCCGGCGACATTTATTTCGGCGAGTTCGGCGGTCATTACTGCTACGGCTGTGAACGCTTCTACACCGAAAAAGAGCTGGAAAACGGCCTTTGTCCCCAACATTTGACCAAGCCGGAGTTTATCAGCGAAAAAAATTATTTCTTCCGCATGTCCAGGTATCTGCCCTGGCTGCGGGAGCATATCGCCCAGCATCCTGACTTCATCCGGCCAGAGCGTTACCGGACGGAGGTGCTGGCCATGCTGGAATCAGGCGCGCTGGAGGATCTTTGCATCTCCCGCCCCAAAACGCGCCTGACCTGGGGCATCGAACTGCCGTTTGACAAGAATTACGTCTGCTATGTCTGGTTTGACGCCCTCATCAACTACATCAGCGCTCTGGGCTGGCCCGACGGGCCGGATTACGCCCGTTACTGGCCCGGCGAACACCTGGTGGCCAAGGACATACTGAAGCCGCACGCCGTATTCTGGCCCGCCATGCTCAAGGCCGCCGGACTGCCGCTGTACAGGCGTCTCAACGTGCATGGGTACTGGCTCTCGCGTGACGCCAAGATGTCAAAGTCTCTGGGCAACGTGGTGGATCCTCTGGAAACGGGGCGACGTTTCGGCCTGGACGCGTTTCGCTATTTTCTGTTGCGCGAGATGCACTTCGGTTCCGACGCCAGCTTCAGCGAGGAGGCCCTCATTGGCAGAATCAACGCTGATCTGGCCAATGACCTGGGCAATCTTTTCAGCCGGGTGCTTTCCATGACCGCCAGGTATTTCGGCAGCCGCGTGCCGCAACCCACGCAGCAGGAGCCGGATGACGAAGCCATTGTGGAACTGTGCGCCACGGCCATGCGCAATTTCTCCCAGTTGTTCGGCAACGTGCGGTTTGCTCAGGCTCTGGAAGCCCTGTGGGAACTGGTGCGCGCGCTCAATAAGTATGTGGACAGCCAGGCCCCCTGGGCATTGCATAAACAGGGGAATATGGAGAGGCTTGCCACTGTCATGTATATTCTGCTGGCGGCCATGCGCAAAACCGCCATTTGCCTCTGGCCGGTCATGCCTGACGCATCCCGGCAAATGCTGGAACAGCTTGGCCAGCCTGTGGAAAAAAATGTGCCGCCGGCGTCTAGCCTGGAAGATGAAATCACCTGTTTCGGCGGATTGGCCGCGGGCACGCATGTGGCGGCCGCGTCCAATCTCTTCCCGCGCATTGATGTAAAGAAAAGCATTGAGACGGGAAACAAAAACGCCGCGCCAAAGCTTCAGGAAAAGCATAAAGAAAAAAAAGAGGACAAGACCGCCGTTGCGGAGCTTCCTCCGCCCCCCGCCGATACGGCGCGGCCAGTGGTGGATTTTGACCACTTCAAGGCGCTGGACCTGCGTGCGGGCACGGTGCGTGTTGCGGAACGCCACCCCAATGCGGATCGCATTCTGCGCCTGGAAATTGATTTTGGCGAAGGACGGCCGCGTCAGATTCTTTCAGGGTTGGCGGAGCACTATGCGCCTGAAGAACTGGTTGGCAAACAGGTCTGCGCCGTGCTGAATCTTGCGCCGCGTAAAATCCGGGGCCTGATGTCCTATGGCATGGTGCTCACCGCCCAGAACTCTGATACGCTCAGCCTGCTGACTGTGGGCAAACCCGTGCCGGACGGCAGTGAAATCGCGTAGTGCCTGTGGAGATTGCCGGGCCTTGAAAAAGGCAAGGACTCAATCGAGTTTCTGCTCACTGCGAAAAAGACGCTCCAAAGCCTCCGCGTCCACCGGCGTGAGGTTGAAGCGCATGCCCGCTTCATCCAGAAGGCTGGACAGACTTCGAGCGGGCTGGAGCTTGCGTTGCTCCTGCAAATAGGCGAAGGCGCGACGCACAAGTTCACTTTTGGGCATAATGGTCGGCATCGTGGCAGTCCTCATTTTTTTGCACCATAGCCACGTCCTTTTTCTTTGGCAACGCCGTTTCGACACGGGCCAAACACGGGCAACAGCAAAAACAGCGCGCCCCCGCCATGGCGTTTGGAGTTTTTTTCATATTTGCAATGCCGCCGCCGGCAGCGAGAGCTGACAGCCGCCGCGAGGCACAAACGCCGCCTGACAGTGCGGCAAACGTCGATGCCGGCGTGCCCTTGCGCTTTGATTTGCCAAAAAATCAAAGTTAATTTGCAGTCTGGAGGCCAGAAATGGATAACCTGCTCACCGCCCTTATTTTGAGCATTGTGGAGGGGCTGACCGAATTTCTGCCGGTTTCCTCTTCAGGCCACCTGATTCTTGTGGGTGAATTGCTCAACTTTGTGGGAGAACGAGCCTCCACATTTGAAGTGGTCATCCAGCTTGGAGCCATCATGGCCGTGGTGGTGTTGTACTGGAATCGCTTCTGGGGGCTGGCGCGACCTCAGCCTTATGTGCGCTTCGCCGGTATGCGCGGCATCTGGCTGCTGATTCTGACCTCACTGCCGGCCAGCGTAATGGGGCTGTTGTTCCACTCGCTGATCAAGGAATACCTTTTTCGCCCCGCCACTGTGCTCGTCGCCCTGGTAGCGGGCGCCGTATGCATGCTTCTGGTGGAACGACGCAAAGGCAAGCCCACCTGCATCAGCCTGGACGAGATGACGCCGCGTCTGGCGCTGGGCATTGGCTTTTTTCAGTGTTTGGCCCTCTGGCCCGGTTTTTCCCGCTCGGCGTCCACCATCATGGGCGGCATGCTGCTGGGGGCCAAGCGATCTCTGGCGGCGGAGTATTCCTTTATCGCGGCGGTGCCCATCATGATGGCGGCCACGGGATTTGACATGCTCAAGAGCTTCAGCCTGTTCACTGCGGCGGATATTCCCTTTTTCGCGGTGGGCATGGCGGGTTCTTTCATCTCGGCTCTGCTGGCGGTGAAGGTTTTCGTGGCTCTGGTGGGACGGATGACCCTGGCCCCCTTCGCGGTGTACCGTCTGCTTATCGCGCCTTTTATCTTTTATTTCATGGTTAATTGAGGGCTGCGCAAAAAAGGCTTGTCAACCAGGAGAAAATTGTGTAAAGCATTCGACGCGCCGTTCATCAGACGCCGTATGGCAAGGTAGCTCAGTTGGTCAGAGCATGCGGTTCATACCCGCAGTGTCGGGGGTTCAAATCCCTCCCTTGCTACCAATGGATTGTCAAGGAAAGCCAAGGATGTCTAAAACTCCTTGGCTTTCTTCATTTCTTAATTATAAGAAATTAAAGAGAAACTATCCGTATTGGATGTATTAGCCTGATATGTGAGGGGCTCTCCGGGACAGAGTAGCGGCGAATCGGAAATCGCCCTGCTTTTTAATAAGGCTTGACGTATACGGTAGAAATCGGCTATGTCTTCAAACAGGGGATGGCTATGTATCGTCCCCAGAGATCCTGCTAAGTTATTTGGATTCTCGCATCGTGAGCATGTACCGCCGGGTGTGTGTAATCTGTTGATTTGGCAGGTATTTTTATGCGCTTTTTCTTGAAGTACATATGCACTGAAAGCAGCGCGCCCTCCTGTTTTTTTTTCAACAAAATTCAACGCCCTGGCACAGCCCCTGCGAGATGTCTGGTTCGCACGGGCTGTTTTTTAGTTTGCGCCTGAGCGATTGCCCGTTGCTTATCCAGAAAAAATACTGAGGGAGATCAGCATGGCCGATATACGCCTTTTCAAAGTTTCTTTCGGCACAAAGCAAACCATTGCCTGCGCTCCGGACAGTCGTTTTATTTGCGACTTTCCCACTGCCGAAGCGACAATGACGCGCTCGGGAGATGACCTTGTATTTACCTTCGACGACGGCGGTTCCATTGAACTGACCGGCTTCTATACAGCTTACAACGCTGCAAAGATGCCGGACTTCGAGGTGGACGGCGCCATAATCTCCGGCGCGGATTTTTTCACCGCCATGAATGAGCCGAACCTCATGCCGGCCGCGGGCCCCGCCGCGGGAGCCAACAACGGTGCGCGCTATCATGAATATGCCAACGCCAGTCTTATGGAAGGCATTGACCACTTGGACGGTCTGGACTTGACGATGGATTTCGGCGTTGGCCTTGACGAACGTCGCGAAGGCGTGGGGGGCGACGACAGCGAGATGAACGGCGCGCCTGTTGTCATCTCTGTGGACGCCGCCGCAGTGGTGGAGGCGGGCGTGCACACGGGCGGCAATGAGGCCAAGGCCGGCGTGCCCGTGTTCCACGGCCAGGTGAATGTTGCCGATCCCAACGGAGACAGCCTGAGCTTTGGCTTTATTGACGCTTCGGGCAATGTGGTCACCAGCATCACCACAAACTGGGGCGTTATCGCCATAGACCCCGCCACCGGCGCTTTTACCTATGAATTGAACAACGGTAACGCCAATGCTCTGGCTGAAGGCGACATCCGTCAGGAATCGTTCACCGTGCGGGTCAGCGACGGGCGCGGCGGCTCGGCTACCGCCAATGTGGACGTGACCATCACCGGTTCCAACGATATCCCCAGCCTTGAGCTGACCAGGGAAAACCTTTTTGTCAGCGCCGAAGACGCGCCCAATATAAACGGGGATATTGTTGACGCTGGCACTGCGAAAGGCGATGACCCCGACACGGGGCATGTTCTTCATTACAGCTTCGGCAAGGATGGGAATGGCGATCCCATTCTCAGTCTGACGGACGAATACGGCACGCTGACCATTGACCCCGATTCGGGCGAATACAGCTATACTCTGCATAAAGACAGCGACGCGGTAAAAGTGCTGAAGGGCGACGGCGCGGATGACGTGGTTCAGCGCGTAGCCGTTGTGGTTACGGACGAGCATGGCGCGCATGCGGAAGAATCGCTTGATATCGTCATTCGCGGCGCCAATGACGAGCCGGTTATTGCCATGACCGGCAAGGCAGAGCTCGGCCTTGTGGAAAGCGGCGTGTTCGGCAGCGAAATGAATGCGGTGGACGGCGTTATGAATGACGGCGGCAGTTTCACCGTGTTTGAAAAGGACGCCAACGACGCGCAGTCTCTTTCCGCAGTCATTGAGGGGCTTGATCCGAAAGAATACACGGTGCGCTCCGATATGGCGAGCGGCGTTACCACAGTGAGCACGGCTTACGGCGTGTTCACCGTTACGCCCTTTGTCGTGACGGATGCATACGGCTCCACTGCCACTACATACAATTATAGCTTTAATCTGTTTGACGAAAACAATCCTGGCTACGGCGACGCGGCGGGCAGGCTTAATGCGGGGCAGTCGCTGAATCTGCCCTTCCGGCTTACCGTGACTGATGGCGCGGGCAAAAGTGTTGAGCAGAACGTCAATGTCACCATCACGGGCACCAACGATAAGCCGGAGTTGACGCTGAGCGACACGAATCTGGTGATCGGGGAGGACGCGACGGGCCACGGCGCCCTTGCCGTGTCGGACGATGACGCCGATGGCGCGCTGGCCGATGGCAATACGGTCAACCACAAATTCGAGATCGCGCACCGCCCCGGCGAGAATGACGACATCTCTCTGGACAGATCCGCGCCTTCTTCCGATTACGGCGAAGACGCTGTCTTTGAAACCAAATACGGCACGCTGACTGTCAGGGCGGACGGAACCTATACCTTCACGCCTTCCGACGCGGCCCAAAACCTGGGCGAAGGCAAAGACGTCACGCTGAATTTCGACATTACCGTAACTGACCGCCATGAGGCGCATGATGCCGAATCCGTCACCGTGGTGATCAAGGGCAGCAACGACCAGCCCGGCATCACAGCCGAAGGAAGCGGAAAGCTGACGCTCAAGGAAGCCGGCGTGGGCGACAAGACCATAACCGGCATTGACGATGGATGGGCGGAAGGCTCGAATCAGGCAAAGATCAACGGCATTGCGAAAGCTGACGGTCGGTTCACTGTCCGTGAAACTGATGAGGGCGACACGCTCTCCCTCACCGTAAAGAATGTCGATGGCAATGTGGTGACCCTGCAACGCGACCCCGCCACGGGCGAGCTGTATGTCAAAGACGCTTATGGAACGCTGCTTGTCACGGAAAATACCGTCGTCAACCCCGACGGCAGCCATGAAATAACGTACGGCTACCGCTATGAGCTGGACAACGTCGCCGTGAACGGCCTCAAGCAGTACGATGAGAGCGAGGGGGCCACGCACATTGAGGGTGAGGATCACTACAGCGGCAAGTACACCTTCTCCGTAACGGACGGCAAGTCCGCCCCTGTTGAACACGATGTGGATATTCTGATCAAGGGCACCAACGACGGCCCCACGGTGAAATGCGGCAGTGTTCTTGTCAAGGAAGAAGGCGTGTACATGGAAAACGGCGATGGCAACACCGCCACCGCGGAGGATGGCAAGAACAACGACTCTGTCTTCTCTGCCAATCATCGCACCGAGGTTTCCGGCCATATTGATGTGAGCGACCCGGATCAGCGGAGCGGCTTTGATTTTTCCGTGAAGCTGAGTGATCAGTTCGGCGCGGGCAACAAAGTGGATCATTATCAGGGGCAAGGCTCCGGTTCCACACCCCTTCTGGATGCGGACGGCAATGTTTACCAGTCTGAAGTTGTGATCAACCCGACCGGCTCTTCCGTTTCGGACAATGTGCAGATTATCGCAACCAACTACGGCACGCTCACCTTCCACAAGCAGGACTGGACGGAAATTTTGGACGACGGAAGCGCCGTGCCGCACAAAGCCGGAGACTACGGCTTTGCCCTGAATGGCGAAACGGCGCAGAGCCTGGCCAAGGGTGAAAAGCTGGACTTCAGCTTTACCGTTACCGTTACGGATGAGCACGGCGCGCAGGGGCATCATCAAATCGGCGTCACCATTGAGGGCAGCAACGACGTGCCTACCCTCATCCTGAAGGATGACGGAAGAGACCTCGTGGCGCGTGAAGCCGGGGTGGGCGTTGAGGCTTCCCAGAGCAAGGCCGACTCTACGGCGGACAGCTCGGACGATGACCATAACGCGGGCCGCAGTTTCGGGCTTACCCTCGGCGACGCGCCGGACGCGGAGGTGCGCGCCGCGCTGTACATGGACAGGAGCGGCCACCTGCTTACGGAGGATAACGCAGCCGCCTGCGTGGGCAAGCTGGTCATCAACCCTGACACGGGCGAATACCATTTTGAACTGTTCAATGACCGCGATGTTGTGCAGGCAATGAATAACGGCGATGTCGTTGACCTTGCCGACAAGGTCAACGTGCGCGTGACAGACGAGCACGGCGCCTATGATCAGGCCCCCATCACCATCCGTGTGGAAGGAGCCAACGATGCGCCCACGGCCACGGCTTCCAGCCTGACCGTGAAGGAAGACGGCGTATTCAAGGGCAATGTGGGCACGGTTGAAGACAAGGGCGGAAGCCTGGAGGGCTCGGAACACCGCTCTGCGGCCGCCAGTCAGATTCGGGTGCAGGATGTGGATAACGCCCTGAGCGGCGGCAGCGCGGGAGGGCGGTGGAAGTACGCCGGAGAGAGCGACGGTTTCACGTTCAGGCTCGTGCACAACGCTTACACCAGAGTGAACGGGGATGGCCTGAGCGCTGAACATCTGTTGAGCGGCGGCGGAGATTTCAATGCAGTCTGGGCGCAAATCAGAAGCGACGCCTTTCCGCCGGATCAGCTCGCCGCACTGAACACGGCTCTCAAGGCGGCGGCAGCCGATGGCAGCCTGAATGTCGGCGACAGCCTCAACACCCTGATTCAGGGTGAAGCTTTTAATATTGCCGATTTGAAGGATGGCCAGGCCAGGAGCATCCTGTCCAGTGTCAGCCTTGGAACGCTGACGCTCGACCCCGCCACGGGCGAATACTCGTTTGCCATGAGCCCTGAGGGCAGCCTTGGGCATATGATCAATAATATCTTTGGCTCGTCGTATTCCAGTATTCGTGAGTTCAGCGTAGCGGTGGCCGACCCGGCGGGCGGCGTCTCGACTGTCAGGGTGAAGGTGGAAATCAGGGGTTCCAATGATCGCCCCGAACTGAAGCTGGAAGACAATCCTGATCATGACGTGACCGACCAAGCGGATCTGGTCGCCACAGGCGCGCTTTCCGCGCTGGATCCGGACGCCAGCGATACGCACCAGTACTCCATCGTCAAAAAAGACGCGAACGGCAACGATGCGCGCGCAGACCTGACTGAACGCAACCACGATTCCTGGACAGGGCGGGATCAGAGCATCCTCAATGACGCCACCTCCACCACTGTGGAAGGCAAGTACGGCACGCTGACCATCACCAAGGACGCGAACGGCAAGCCCGCTTATGAATACCATGTGAACCACGACAAGGTTGTGGCCCTGAGCGGTGAAGATACGGTTGAGGAAAGCTTCAGCATTGTGGTCAGAGACAAAGGCGGCGCGTTTGACATCAAGGACGTGACCTTCACCGTTCATGGCGCGGATGATGGCCCCCGCCTGACCGTGGCCACGGCTGACGCCCATGTGCTGGACGTAAAGGAATTTGGCGTGACGCCCGGCGCCAATACGCCCAATAATGCCAGCGGCGAGGCTAGCGGCAGCTTTGACGTTCAGTGGACTGACAGCAACGCTGAAGGCGAACAGAACCAGCACTACGGCTTCATGCTGAACGGCAAGCTGCTCAGCGCCGTTGACGGCAACGGCGAGCCGGTGGTCACCACCGGCAGGGCAAACGGCCATGAGTACAGCATCACGGGCAGCGGCAATGGGGCTGGCAGCTCGCTGGAAATCACCATCGACGGCATCCATTACGGCTCCCTTTCCATCAATGCTGACGGCAAGTTCACCTTCAGGCTGGATCATGATTCCCTGAACGGCATGGACGAGAACTGGCATACCAGGCTTTCCGAGCTTCTGGGCGACAATATCAGACTGGTCGCCTGGGATGACCGCCATGACGCCTTTGATGGCGACGGCAATCTGAACAGTTCGGATAGCGTGGCGGATCAGAAGCTGGATGTGTATTTTAGCGGCGCCAATGACCGCCCCGTTTTCGAGCAGACTGACGATGCGCGCAATGCCTCGCTGGGCGGGGACGGCCTCACCTGGACCGCTGGCAGCAGTGCGGCGTCTTTCACCGAAAATGACGCAAACAGGGTTATCGAAGGCAGGCTGGGCGGCAGCGATGCGGAAGGCGACGCCCTCACCTTCGCCATTGTCAAGCCTGACGGCTCTCTGGTTCAGAAAATCCAGGGCGAATACGGCATTCTTGAAGTGCGCCCCGATGGCGGCTACACCTATGCGCTGACCGTCTCTGGAGGCGAGTTCGAGCATCTGAACAAGGATGAACTGCTTCAGGCCGAAAATTTTGCAGTCCGCATTACGGACGAGCATGGCGCATCCACGGATGGCAGACTTCAGATCACCGTCAAGGGTGAACACGATGACTTCAAACTGAGCGCGGGCAATCTGACGGTAACGGAAAACAACGGCGAGCTCAGCCGCGCGGAAGACGCCACCAGCTCAACGCACGGCAAGATCACGCCGTCAGGCGTGGATCTGGAAGACATTGAGGCCATTGTCAGGGGCGACATCAGTTGGAATCTGCAGAATGGCGAACAGCGCGTGGACGGAACCATCGTCAGCCAGGGCGCGTACGGCAAGCTGGCGCTTGATCCGAGCACGGGCGCGTACCACTATGAGCTGGACAACAGCAAGATTCAGCAATGGAATACCGACAGGTCGGATCAGGAACAGTTCATCATCCAGACGACCATCAACGGCGTCACCGTTGACAAGGCGATCACCGTCACGGTCAACGGCGCCAACGACCGCCCGGAATGGCTGGAAAGTGGCGCTCTCACCGGCATCGCCAAACCCTTTGTGAAGGACGTCGACCACACGGATGGCAAGGCCGATATGCGCTTTGAGGGCAGGGTCAGCGGCGGAACCGACATTGATGATAATGACAGTTCCCTGCAATACATGCTCACCAATGGCGAAAAGTCGGCAAACGGCGACTTTGTCGCCTCCACAGTGCTGAAGACGGCCTACGGCGCGTTTGTCATCGACCCTGTAACCGGCGAATACAGCTACACGGTGGACGGCTACAGCGCAGCGCTGGGAGACTACTTCAGGAATAATCCCGAAGCGAGCACGCTTACCGACACCATCAAAATCGTGGTGGTTGACCCGTATGGCGCGCAATCCGAAACCACGAGGGAAATCCAGATCTCCATCAACAAGAGTGATCTGAACGGCGGCGGTGGTGAGGAACCCGTTTATCGTGGCGGCGATCTTGCGGGTACTGTGGTTGAGGATGGCGATTCTGATGATGATCCGACTGCGGGAACCAACCAGACAATCTCCGGGCAACTTGACGCCACGCACGCGGGCAACGCCTTCTTTGGCCTCATGGGCGCTGATGGCCGGCAGACCCAGACGGGCATTGTGGATCATCCCGCCCCGATCAGCGGGAAATATGGCTTTATTTCCGTTGATCCGGCCACGGGCAGGTGGACCTATACCCTGTTCAACGGCAAAAACGGCGAGGACAATCCGGTGCAGAATCTGGCGGCGGGCGCGACTGTGACAGAGGAATTCGCTGTCATGCTCAACGGCCAGCCCGTATTTGACGCTGAAGGAAATGAGGTAAAGATTGTCATCACCATTGAAGGCGTCAACGATGCGCCGGAAATCACTCATGTTGACGCAAGCCAGCGCATCACCGGCGTGGTGACGGAAGCGGACGGCCATGCCAGCATCACGGGCAAAATTGAGGCCACGGATGCGGATCGCGACGGGACGGGCAACATGGAAAAGCTGAGCGTCAGCTTCAGCGGGGATGGCGTCGCCCAGCCTTCCACTGAGGGCAGCTACGGCGTTATCACCCTGGCGGAGAACGCAAACGGCTCATGGTCCTACACCTATGCCCTGAACCCGGAGAAGCTGGCGGCTGACCCTGAAGCTTCCACTTTTTTCCGCCAGGATGGCGACGGCGCGTGGCATCTCATCAATGGCGCTGCCCTGCAGGAAACGTTCAAGATATATGTTTCGGACGGTCATGGCGGTCTGGCTGAACAGGAAATCTCCATCGACATTAACGGCCGGAACTTTGCGCCCGTGTTCGCCGGTTCGGAAGCGATCCGGGGCGAGAGCGTGACGGAAGACGGCTTTGGCGGCGCTTCCGGCACTGTGGAGAGCGTTATCAGCAAAAGCGAGCTTGCGAAAGCGTTCACGGATGATGAAGGTACGGACAATCTGCGTTTTATGTTCGAAAACGGCAAGACCTTCATGGAAGACGAGAAGGGCTACGGCGTCTGGCAGATCGACGCGGAAGGCAATTTGGCGTTCACCCTGAACAACCAGAGCGCCGCCGTGCAGGGCCTGGGCGCCAATGATGCCCCGACTGTTTCCATCACGGTATACGCCAGGGATGAACACGGCGAACCGAGTGCGGAAGGTGTGGATGTTACGGTCGCCATTCAGGGCTCGGGCGATGCGCCTCAGTTGATTGTGGAAAAGGCTCTTGCCGTTGCCGAAGCTTCGGAAAGCAATGGGAGGGCGGAAGGCGTCTTCCACCTCATTGACGCGGACATGGCGGACAGCAGAGAGAACCTGACCTACGAAGTCACCGACGGCAGTACTGCCGTTGAGGCGAAAAACGGCGGCGCGCTGACCTTCACCAACGAGTACGGCACATTGACGCTGAATCCCGCCACTGGCGGCTACAGTTTTGCGCTGAACAGCGAAAGCGAGGTCGTGCGCGGCATGAAGCCGGGCGAGCTGTACGAGATCAGGTTCGATGTGAAGGTTGCCGACCACGACGGATTGACCGGATCCGGGCAGATTATCGTCAATATCAAGGGTTCCAACACCGCCCCGGAGATTGACTCCACGGCTTCCGTAACGGGCAATGACGCCGATGCTGCGCTGGTGGAAGGGGCAGACGGCTCCGGCCCCGTGTTCACCGGCGCCATCGTCGCAAGGGATGTGGATGCCGACGCGGACGACACGCTGAACTACAGCTTTGCCCTGACGGACGAACAGCGCGCGGCAGGCTGGAGCGTCAGCAATGACGGCAAGACCCTGACCGCAACCTACGGCACGGCAACCATCAAGGATAATGGCGAATACTCCTATACCCTGGACAACAAGCGGGCCGACGCCCTTGCCGAAGGGGAAAAGACCCACGAGACATTCCATGTGGCGGTAACGGACAAGTACGGCGCGCGGTCGGATGCGGCGGAAGTGACCATTCATGTCGAAGGCTCCAATGACGCTCCGAAGATTGAAGGCTCCAGCCTGGCCCACGGCGTCGACGGCGTCTGTCATGGTCAGCTCTCCTTCAGCGATGTGGACGCGCAGGACAGCCACACGGCGACCTTTGCCGGCCTCTTTGATCAAAACCTCAACGACCTTCATGTGAATCTGGCAGAGCTGGAGGACGGCGCAAGCCTGGATGTTTACAACGCCGCCGGAGACAAGGTGGGCGCGCTGGTTCTGCACTTCACGCAGGGCGCGGGCGCGACTGATGTCTTGAACTATGTCTTTACGCCGGACGATGCCTATGCCAGCGCCATAAACCGTGGCGAAGACGTCAGGCTGGACTTCTCCGTAACGGTGGGCGACGGGCATAACGGCGCGGTCGTGCAGAACGGGCTGTCCATCTCTCTCACCAGCACGAACAAGGCGCCGGAAATCAGCGCGCCCGCGCCTGAGTCCGTCAACGCCAACAGAGGCGAGTTGCTCATCAGCGATGCCGACAGCGGCAATGTGGCCCTGACCATCGCCTTGGCCGGCGAGAGCCTGAATATCCCGCAAAACGGGCAGGAATACGCCCTGGGCAACGTGACCTTCTCTTATGCGAACGGCATTCTGAGCTACGCGATCAGCGAGGCGCACACCAACGCCATGGCCCCGGGCGCGGAGAGTTCTCTGGACTTCAGCGTGATACTGAACGACGGTCATGGCGATATGCGGCGTGACGTCAGCCTGGCCGCGCACAGCACCAACGAGGCCCCGACCGTCGGCGGCAACGTGTTCAGCGGCTTTGAGAATGATGTCCTGCATGGACAGCTTGTCGGGGTTGACGACGATCATACCGACGCCGATGCGCTGCTCTTCAGGCTGGATGACAAGAAGGCCCCTCAGTACGGCACTGTGCATGTTGAAAGCGATGGTTCGTATACCTATACCCCGCATGGCGAAGCGCCCTCCGGCGCGGTCATTGATTCGTTCTCCATTATGGTGGATGACGGCCACGGCGGCGTGACCGGACATGAAGTGACCGTGCATTTCGACGACCAGATTCTGGCCGGCTCTGAGGACGAAGATTCGTTGTTCGGCGGCTACGACGACGATCTTATCTTCTATGACCCGTCGGACTATCTCGTGCATGGCGGCAGCGGCATCGACTTCCTGCTGAGCGGAAGCAACGATGACCTTCATTTGAAGGATATACTGGCAAATGACGATCCGAATTCCGGCCCGCTGGTCAACGGCGTGGAAGTGCTGCTGAAAGGTGATGAACTCGCCGCGCTGACAAGCCAGCAGGAGCTGGAAGAGTATGGCATTACAGTAAAAGATAATACGCTGATTCTTGAGCAGGAGTGGATGCTCAATCATGACGGCTACTATGAAAACGGATCGCTTATCCTTGAAACCACGTTGACGCCCTCGGCCAAGGCGGAAGACGGAACCACCGTTTTTGAAAAACTGCTTCAGGCCGGGGAAAGCGTGGATACCCTGCTTGGCTCTTCCGAAAAGCCTGATGAGGCGCGGCAGGGCGGTTCTGGCGAGCGCTCTCTTGATCTGACGAATATGGATGCCTCCCTCTATCCCGGCCTTGATTCGGAGGATGACGAAAACGCCGCCAGCGAGAACTCTCCCATGGCGACTGTGGAAGGGATTTATCAAAACCTCTGCGGAGCCGTAACTACTGAGGATCATGCTGACGAAGAAGCCGTGAGGGCTGCTGTAAACACCATACAGGCCGGTAGCGGCGGCTGCTAACCAAGCAACAGGGGGCGGAGGGCGGCGCAACGTCGCCCCCGCCTTGAAGATTGTCATGCGTATCCTGTTCTGCAACAACAGTTTTCCTGGCCAGTTCGAAGCGCTGGCGCACTACTTTGCATCCCGGCAGGAGCACACCGTGCTTTTTGCCTCCAGCTATGGACGGCGCGATTTCTCCATAGCCGGTGTCCGCCGCATTCTGCTCAAAGCTGCGCATGAGCGCGCGCCGAAAGGAAAAGACGAGTTCATCCGCCAATGGACCTGGGCTGTTCATGCCGGGCGGGAAGCTCGTGGCGCGTTTGCGCAGCTCAAGCGATCCGGCTTTGAGCCGGAGGTAGTGCTCTTTACCGCCGGATGCGGGGAAAGCCTTTTTCTGAAAGATATTTTTCCGACTTCGTTTCGGGCGGCCTATCTTGATCTGGGCAGATATGCGCCGGAAAACGGGCGGGATGACGAAAAAAACTCGTTTGCCTTACTGACGCGCAGCATGGCCCTGTTTCATGGACATGCCGTTTTCGCGCTTTCCGGCGATGATCGGGGCATTCCTGATTTTTTGCGGCCCGTTGTCGGCGTGACGCCGCCTTTTGTGGATACCGATTTTTTCCGGGCGGAAAACGCCGCCCCCTTTCTCTGCGACGGGCTTGCCTTTTCGCGGGATATGGAAATGGTTTCAATCGACATGAAAGGACTGCCCGAAAATAACGCCCTTTCTGCGGTTGTGGCCAGTCTGCTGCGGCAACGCCCCAACTGCCATGTCCTGCTTGCCGGCCGCGACAATACCGGGACATATCCCGGCGCGTTTGCTGAGATCGCCCGCGCCTGTCCCGGCAGGCTGCATGTACAGGGCTTGTCGGGCCGGGCCGAATATAGAGACATGCTGGCCGCCTCCACCGCGCATGTTTCTCCATCTCCGCACAGCCGCATGAGAGAGCTGATGGAGGCTTTGAGTTGCGGTACGCTTCTTCTTGCGCGTCCTTCGTCCACACCACGCACAGAGGCGCTCATTCCCGAAAAAACCATGCTGACATGGCCGCGCAGCGGCGAAGATCAAGTCCGCCTTCTCAACCATGTTTTGAACAACAAACAGGCAATGGAGAGCCTGCGCCGCAATGGGCGGCAAGCCGTACTGACGCATCATGCTCAGAAAATCATGATCCCCCGTCATGCGGATGAATTGCTGAACCACTATGAACGGTGGAAAAAATCTGCTGGAACATAATTTCTTTGCATGCCTGATTCTCTTTTAGTTTTCAAGGCAAGAAGAAAATCTTAATGATTGGTGTTATACATAAATATATGATAAAATCATAAAATAGATCAGTGAATTGCGCATATAATATTGAAGAATAGCCATGTGAAATTTAACATAATTATTAAAATCGTTATAATATAATGATAAATAAACTTCATTTACTAAGGGATCGTTATGAATTTGAATGTCAACAGAAAATATTTTTTGACGATGCTTTTTATGATTTTTTTTGCGCTACTGATGTACCTCATATACCTGCTTCAGGTGCACAGCAATAAAAATCAGACTGAGCATACGGCAGCCATTCTGTTCAATCAGATTGCGCGCAACATAGATCGAAATCAGAGAGATGAGGCCCTGTTGCTGAACTCTCTGCAGGAAGATTATATGGTCAGGGCCAAAGCTGTCGCCTATATTTTGGACAACTCTCCGCAAATTATGGATGATGTAGCGGAGCTGAATAAAATCGCCAAGCTGACCAAAGTGGATGAGATTCACATCTTTGATGAAAGCGGAACGATTCGCAGCGGAAATCTGCCGAAGTATTATGGCTATTCCATGGATTCCGGGGAACAGATGGCCTATTTCAAGCCCATGCTCTTGGATAAAACTCTGTCCATGTGTCAGGATATGGTGTTGAACACCGCAGAGAGCAAACCCATGATGTACGCCATATGCTGGAATAAAATCGGGACGTGCATGATCCAGGTCGGCATCGAGCCAAAGCGGTTGCTGCATGAGCTTAAGGCGAACGATATTCAGAATACTATCCATAGCCTCGCTCTTCACGATGGAGTAACGGTGCTTGCGGCGGACAACACCTCTGGCAAAATCCGTGGCGCGACACTGGCGGAGCTGGTGGGGAAAAATTTTGAAGATGTTGGTATAGCTGCCCGGGCAGAAAAATCGGAACAGACGGGCCTGCTCGAAGGCTGGATAAACGGCCAGCGTTCTTACTACACCGTTCATTCCTATGGAATGTATCTGATTGCAATCATTCAAGAAAAAAAAATATTGTCAACGGCGGCATTCCTTTTGTTCTGGGCACTATCAGCGCATACATTCTTTTGGCTTCACTCATATCGATTTTGATCATCATGCGCTTCAAGCAACGCATGGAGATAGAACGCAAGAAATCTGTCCACGACAGTATGACCGGCCTGCTCAATCGCAGGGGCTATATGATGTTTCTTGAGTCATACAACAAACGCATCGAGAAGGAAAATTTTGTCTATGTAGCTATGGATCTGAACGGTCTGAAACATGCCAACGACACCATGGGGCATGCCGCGGGCGATGAACTGCTCAGGGCCGCAGCCCACTGCATGGCTGAGGTGTTTGGACCATACGGGAAGGTATTCCGAACGGGCGGTGACGAATTTGCGGCGACGATCCATGTGGATGAGGCACAGTTGAAACAGATCAAGACTTTTTTTGAGAAGATAACCAGCGTCTGGCAGGGGGATTACATACAGGGCGTGTCGGTATCCTGCGGTTATGTTCAGGGAAAGGAATTCCCCGATAAAACGCTGGCGGAAATTGTGGATATCGCTGATAAAAGAATGTATATGGCGAAGGAGGAGTACTATCGTACCCACGAGCGCCGGGGAAGGGGAGTGGAAAAGAGCGCGTCCTGAAATGGCGCAGACTCAGGCGCGCTTTCTTGTTGTTGCATCTGGATGCTGCGCCCTTGTCAGAATCCAGCCGCATCTGACTTGATGTGCAGAAGTTTTATCCAGATGTCATGTCTCAATGCAAGCGGCCCAGGAGACGGCGAAGCCGCTGAGGGCTGTCACGCGGCGCAAGCACGGACGGACATGCCTCTGAATCTGGGCTTGAGCCTGGACTCCGCAAAAAATCAAAGTTGACGCATTCTAGCCGATGTCCCAATCAAGACCGAAGGTGTCATGCAAAATGCGCACGGCAAGTTCGACATACTTTTCCTGAATCAGGATGGTAATCTTGATTTCCGAGGTGCTGATCATCAAAATATTGATGCCTTCCTGAGTCAAGGCCGCAAAGGTCCTCGCGGCCACGCCGGAATGGTTGCGCATGCCCACGCCGATGGCTGAAACCTTGGCTACGCTCACATCATGCAGCACTTCCGAGGCCCCTGTTTTCCGGGCCACTTCGCTCATGAGCTCCAGCGTCTGCGGCAGATCCTTGCGGGAGATGGTGAACGTCATATCCGTGTGACCGTCCTGGCTGGTATTCTGGACGATCATGTCCACCAGCACGCCCTTTTCAGAAAGCGGGCCGAAGACGGACGCGGCCATCCCCGGCACATCGGGCAAATCGCGCAACGTCACGCGGGCCTGGTCTTTGTCGTAAGCAATGCCGGAAACGAGAACGGCTTCCATGCTGGAGTCCTCCTGAGTGACAAGAGTGCCGGGATCATCGCTGAAGGTGGAGCGCACACGCACGGGCACTTTGTATTTCTTGGCAAATTCCACGGAACGGATATGCAGTACCTTGGCCCCCATACTGGCCATTTCCAGCATTTCTTCATAGGCCACGCGATCCATCTTGCGGGCGGTGGAGCAGATGTTGGGGTCTGTGGTATAGACGCCGTCCACATCCGTATAAATTTCGCATTCCGTCGAGTCCAGGGAGGCGGCCAGGGCGACGGCCGAGGTATCCGAACCGCCGCGACCGAGCGTTGTGATGCGCCCGCTTTCGGTGCAGCCCTGAAAGCCGGCCACCACCAGCACATCGTACTGGTCAAGATGGGCGCGCAACGCTTTGCTGTTGATGGATAAAATGCGCGCGCGGCCGAAATCGTCATCCGTGGTGATGGGTATTTGCCAGCTCAGCAGCGAACGCGCGCGTATGCCGATATCCTTGAGCAACATGGTGAAAAGGCTGATGGAGACCTGCTCGCCGGTAGAAACCAGCGCATCGCACTCCGCCTTGTCGGGCGTGGGCGACCATTGCTCGGCCAGGGCCAGCAGTTTATTTGTCTCGCCGGCACGGGCCGACAGCACGGCAATGACCTTGTTGCCGCGCTTGAGGCCGTCCAGCACCTTTTCACGCACATGTTTCATGCTCTCCAGAGTCGCCACTGAAGTGCCGCCGAATTTCTGTACGAGAATTTTCATGCCTGTATCCATTGCCCGCAATTGTTATAGCGCGCGGCCAACCCGCGCACCGGGACTCATCTGTCATTTTTCGGCCACTGCGCGCACAGGGTATCCAATAGAGCCACGGCGCGCAAACCGTGAGCTTTCAGCGTCAGCATGCGACTTTCTTCGCACGCTTGCAGAGAGATGTCCAGAATTTCCTCCGGCCAGTCAGCGGGGGGGAGGTATTCAGCCCATTCCACCACGGTAAGAACGGCGGGATTTTCCAGACCGTCCAGAATTTCGTCCGGCAGCGCGCCCGCGCTGCGGTACAAATCGCAGTGCAGCACCGGCGGCGTGGTGGGATAGTGGTTGCACAGGGTAAAAGATGGGCTTGCCACTTCCGCGGCGTCGCCGCCCGGCAACGCCTGAACCAGCGCGCTGATCAGGGTGGTCTTGCCGCTGCCCAGAGGGCCGCGCAGCAGCAGCGCGCGCACGCCGGAACCCGGCAGGTTGGCGGCCAGCCAGCGGCCCATGCGCCGCGTTTGCTCAAGATTGCACAGCATTATTCCGGCCACGGCAGTCTTTCCTGTCGGGGCTGATCTAGTGCGCCGTTGGCGATCTTCGCCCGCACCATGGGCAGGGCATCGGCCAGCTCGGACGCCCTGTTGCCACGCTGCGGCCAGACGGCGGCGCAAAACCGGCCCGCCAGGGCGTGCAGCGACACGCCCACCCCGGCCAGACTGATGCTGGGCCACTCCGCAAGGTCGCCGCGTGCCAGCAACCCGCCCAGACACCCGGCCAATACGTCGCCTGCCCCCCCCACAGCCAGTTGCGGCGCGTCATAAGGGCTGAGCAGCAGCGGCGCGCCTGCCTGGCCGACCAGAGTGCCCGCGCCTTTCAGCGCCACAACGCCCGCGCAGCGGGAGCACAGGCTGGCCAGCGCGACCGGCCTGGCCGCCTGGATTTCACCCGTGGCGCAGGCCAGCAGAGCCGCGGCTTCGCCGGGATGGGGCGTCAGGATGTCGCGTTCCGTCACCTGTTCCAGCAGGGCGGGACTGCGCGCCAGCAGCATCAGAGCATCGGCGTCAAAAACAGTGGGTGGGCGCCGGGGCAGATGCAGCAGCGTGCCCAGAAAGCGCGCGGCATCCTCGCCGCGGCCCATGCCGGGGCCCACCACCAGCGCCGTGTGGCGGGCACAGATTGTTTGTAGTTCTTCTGCCGGCATATCAGGCCAACGGCTCGCGCCGGCCCCGGTCAGGGGCAGGGTCATGATTTCCGGCCAGTTGCTTTTGATGTCCGCCAGCGCGGCTGCCGGAGCCGCCGCCGTCACCAGCCCCGCGCCCGCGCGCAAGGCGGCCCGCGCCGCCAGATGCGCCGCGCCGCCCATTCCTGGCGCGCCGCCCAGCACCAGCAGATGCCCGAAGCTGTTTTTATAGCTGTTTTGTGGCGGATCGGGCAGAGCGCGCAAACAATGCCCATCAAGAAGGTATGCGCCACATGGGCTGGCGGCGCGCGTCGCGGCAGGGATGCCGATATCGCGGACATGCAGTCGGCCCGTCCAGGGGCGGGCCGAGGGAAGAAGCAGGCCCGGTTTTGCCGCCGCGAAACTGACCGTGACTGTGGCCCGCACCGCCACAGGCGACGGCTGACCGTTTGTGCCATTAAGCCCGGAAGGTATATCCAGGGCCAGAACAAAGCGTGAAGACGCCAGTTGGTTGATGCGCCCGATGAGTGCCCGCAGGGCGGGGCGCAGTTCGCCGGTGAAGCCGGTTCCAAGCAGGCCGTCCACCAGTATGTTCGGCGGCTCTTGCCACTCGTGTCGGGCCAGTGGGGCAAAGGCCACGCCGGCGGCGCGGGCTATGCGAAGATGCCTGGCAGTGACGCCCCTGTACGCGCCCAGCGTTTTTGTATGCAGCACCAGCGGTCGCGCGCCCGCATCCAGCAGGCGGCGGGCCAGACAGACGGCGTCGCCGCCGTTGTTGCCGCTGCCCATGAACAGCCAGACCGTCTGCCCGGCCAGATGCGGGCGGTAGACGCGCAGAACCTCAAACGCCGCGTTGGCCGCATTTTCCATCAGCAGAACTTCCGGCAGGCCCAGGCGTACAGCCGCGGCGTCCCAGGCCCGCATTTCGGCGGGCAGGGGCAGGGGCGGGAGAAATTTAAAAAAATCGGCACTACTGCGCATTATGCCTCCAGAATAACGACAGCCACGACAACACTGCGTTCATGGCTTATAGAAAGGCGGCTGTGACGCGCGCCCAGATGCCGGGCGCGAAGCAGGGCCTGATCCAGAAAGTGAAGCTGCGGCTCGCCGAGCGCGTTGCGCCCGGTTTCAATCTGCCGCGGGCCGACCCCCTGGCTGAAACCTGTGCCCAGAGCCTTGACCGCCGCTTCCTTGGCGGCGAAGCGTCCGGCTATATACGGCAGGGCCCGTGCGGGGAGGGAAGCCAGCTCCGCCGGCGTGAGGAATTTATCCAGAAAGCGTCGTCCGAACTTTTCATACACCTTGGCAATACGCGCCATTTCGGCAATGTCTATGCCCAGTCCGACGATCATGCTTTGTTCCTTTGCGGGAGGGTCAGCGGGCATCCCGCCTCCCCTGGCCGTTCGTTGATTGCTCATTGGAGAAAAATAAGCTATGCTGATACTTTCAAAAACATTATTCTGACCCGTTCGAGGCCGGGGCGTCAAGCCCGCGTATGGCCGAAGAACCCAGGGAGAACAACATACCATGAAATTGTGCATTGTTGGTACGGGCTATGTGGGACTGGTCAGCGCGGCCTGCTTCGCTGAAATGGGCAATACCGTGACTTGCGTGGACGTAAATCCCGCGGTGGTGGAAAAACTCAACGCTGGTTCCGTGCATATTTTTGAGCCTGGCCTGGAACCCATAGTGCGGCGCAGCCGCGCCGACGGCAGGCTCTCCTTCACCACCAGCCTTGAAAAAGGCATTGTCGACGCGGATTGCGTCTTCATCTGCGTGGGGACGCCGCCGCGGCCGGACGGCTCCTGCGATCTGAGCTATGTGCGGCAGGTGGCTCATGAAATTGGCCGTTATATGCAGCATGAACTGGTGGTCGTGGACAAGTCCACCGTGCCCGTGGGCACGGCCGACATGGTGCGCGGCATCATCAGGGAAGAGCTGTCCGCGCGCGGTCTGAATCTGAATGTGGACGTTGTGTCCAATCCCGAATTTCTTAAAGAGGGCGACGCCATCTCGGATTTCATGAAGCCGGATCGCGTGGTGCTGGGCACGGATTCCGAGCGGGCGGCCTCCCTCATGCGCGAGCTTTATTCCCCCTTTGCCCGCACCAGGGAAAAACTTATCGTGATGGGCGTGCGCAGTGCGGAAATGACCAAATACGCGGCCAACTGCATGCTGGCCACCAAAATTTCCTTCATCAATGAAATCGCCACCATCTGCGAAAGGGTGGGAGCCGATGTGCGCGATGTGCGCACCGGCATTGGCTCAGATTCGCGCATCGGCTATCAGTTCATTTATCCCGGTGTGGGCTACGGCGGTTCCTGCTTCCCCAAGGACGTCAAGGCGCTGATTCAGACGGCTGAAAGCGCCGGCGTGGAGCCCATGCTCCTGAATGCCGTGGAGGCGGTCAATGCCCGGCAGAAAAAGCACATGGCCGCGCGCATTCAGGCATATTTCGCACCGCAGGGGGGGGTAAAAGGCAAGACGCTGGCGCTCTGGGGATTGGCCTTCAAGGCCAATACCGACGACATGCGCGAGGCGGCTGCCATTGACATCATTACTGCGCTTACCGGCGCTGGCATGAAAATTCGGGCGTTTGACCCCGTCGCGGCCGACAATGCGCGCCGTATTTTCAAAGACAACAAGCTGGTGGAAATCCTGGACGAACAGTACACTGTCTGCCAGGGGGCCCAGGCATTGCTGGTGGTGACGGAGTGGAATCAGTTCCGCAATCCTGATTTTGCCCGCGTCAAGTCTTTGCTTACTGCGCCTTTGTTGTTTGACGGGCGCAATCTTTATTCGCCCTCGGCCATGGCCGAACGCGGTTTCGCCTATTTCTGCATCGGTCGCCCCACTGGCGCATGACTTCATTGAAGCCAAAGCCGACCGGAGTCGCATCTCAAGCCTTTGGTCGGCTTTGGATCCCTTTTGGCAATTCGTCACAGGGCGGCAAAAGCCCACCACCAGGCCAGCATCGGCACCGCCAGAGCCAGCAATCCGGCCGGAATCTGCGGCAGAGCGGGCCATCCGTGCCGCACGCGCCAGCTTTCCCCCAGGCCCAGCGCCAGGCCGCAAAGCAGGCCGGCCACATGGGCCGCATAATCGGTATTTTCCCCTTCCGTTCCCAGCATGGCCAGCAGGGCCGCTCCTGCCGCAATGGGCAGCATGGCCTTGCGTCGTTGCATCTGGCGCCCGGCCATTATTCCGGCCAGAATACCCACTGACGCAAACAGGGCTGTGGAGAAACCGAGACTGGCGACGGCACGGGGGCGGAAGAGAACCGCCAGCGCATTGCCCAGAATGCCGCCGATCAACGTCAGCCAGACGGCGCGTCCAACGCCGGCAAGCCGCGCCAGCAAAGCCAGAAAAAGCGCGCCAAAGGCTATATTGCCCCAGAGATGGCGCAGATCGCCGTGCAGGGTGAGAGCCGTGACAATACGGTAAAGCTGTCCATAAACACGCACCAGAACATTGTCCAGAATGCCAGCGTCAGACCACACTTGCGGCGGCGGCAGAAAATCCGGCACAGGCCACCAGCCCACGCGCAGACCGTGCCAAAGTATCAGCGGCAACAGAAAAAATGCCGTCAGACCGCCGTATGGGCATATGGGCAACGCCGGCTGGGGCAGGGGGATGCGTTGCCGTTCACCATCAAAGCCCGCCAGTTCGCTGAGAGCGGCCTGTTCCAGCAGGGGGGGAACATAAATGTATTCGCGCCCGCGAAATGTATTCAGGATATGCGGTATGCGGCAGGCGCTGAGCACCAGCCTCCAGTCACGGCGCTGCATATAGTCCGCCAGCCCCAGGGGGCCGGTGATGTTGCGCCAGAACGGCGGCAGGCCGCCTGGTCTGCGCCGGACAATCCAGCGGCTTCCGGCATGGAGAAGGCATGTGCGAAAAGAAGCGCGCGACATGGATAAAAAAAGCCCCGACAGCCTGAACTGACGGGGCCTGTCATGACAAAAAGACAGATTAGCCTTGCTTGCGCGCGATGGGCTTGGTCACGACGCCCGAACGCAGGCAGCGGGTGCAGACCGTCAAAGTGCGAACACTGCCGTCAGGGAACTGGTGACGCACACGCTGAAGATTCGGGTTGAAACGGCACTTGGTCTTGATATTGGAATGGCTTACGAGATTGCCAACCTGGGGCTTTTTGCCGCAGAAATCGCATTCCTTGCTCATACTATCCTCCGTATACGCAAAAAACAGTTCATTTCAAATGCGGCAAAACTCTGGCCCGACGCTGTGCAGACAGCCTTTCAAGCGGGCATAACCGCGCAAAGAGGGTAAATAGCCCATGAAAAGGAAAAAAGCAAGACTTTATGGCTTTTGTTTGTCGGCAAAAAGGGGGATTCTTCCGCTCGTCGCCCGAAGCGAGGCGACGGGCGGGGGCTGTCGCCACAATAATTTTTTGCGCTGACAGGAAAATGGCGATTTTTAGGAGGGAGTGTATTCATGTACATGACCGACAAAAATCGCACAGTGACGCGGCCAGCGCGAAAAAAGCCGTTTTGCGTGCGGGACGCCACAGCCTCTTCCATGGGGCCTTCCTTCTATCCACTGCAGGGAAAACATGCGTTTGCCCAGCAGCTTTTCTTCCACACTCTTGAGCATAGGGAGCGTATCCAGCTTGGCTGAAAGCTCCTGTCGGGTTGAGGGGCAAGCCTGTCGCCGTTGTCCTTTGTCTTCTCAAGAAATTCCGTGAGCGGACCGGCTGTTTTCGTGCCGGTATTTTCCGCGGCCACACTCTTCAGCGCTTTTATCCACGCATCGGTCATTTTCCCATGGTTGCATTCAGGGAAAGAGGGCGTGTTGGCCAATCGCTGAACAGAATAAACGTGATCAAATCCGCCATGAGGAAGGGGCAGACCTCGGTTATTTCCGTCTTCAGACCACAGTTGGCCAGCACATCCAGAATCTTCCGGGCATCGACCATGCCAGGGCGCAACGGCTGCCGCGCCAGGCTGGGGCAACATAACAGCCTTTGATTATCCGCTTGTATTCCGCATTGGTCGGCTGTATCTCCTTGTGCAGGGGGATTCTCATAAAACTCTGTTTGCCTGTTGACAGAAAGGGTAGATGACATGTGCGAAAAAAAACGATGCCCATGGGCGGGGAATTTGCCCATATATATTGACTATCATGACAATGAATGGGGACGCCCTGTGCATGACGATAACAAGCTTTTTGAAATGCTTGTTTTAGAAGGAATGCAGGCAGGACTTAGCTGGATAACCATACTCAAAAAAAGAAAAGCGTTCCGGGAGGCGTTTGACGCTTTTGACCCTCGCAAGGTGGCTCTTTATGAAAAAGACAAAATACAAAGCCTGCTGGCAAATGAAGGAATCATCAGAAATCGTCTCAAAGTGAACGCCGCGGTGTCAAATGCCAAATCCTTTTTGACAATACAAAGAAAATATGGCAGTTTTGATAAATTCATCTGGGCATATGTTGATTATATGCCTATTGATAAACACCGTGAAAAAATGGCAGATATACCGGCAACAACAGCGCTTTCAAATAAGATCAGCGATGATTTGAAAAAATTTGGATTTACATTTGTCGGCTCAAAGATCATCTACGCCTTCATGCAGGCCACAGGCATGGTGAATGACCATGTAAAGGACTGCTTTGTGTATCAGGCGATGAAAGCATAGCTGCGTACTCACGGCCGACTGCATTTCGCTAACCATGATTGAAAATGCTGCTACTGAAAATGCTGCTGCGGATCGTCTCAAAGTCAAGAAAATCGAGATATTACGTTCAGTTTCTTCCCATACGCTGACGCGGACTATTTTGCCGCCCGCTGGGTTAGAACCCGCATATCAGCCATAAACAGATGGCAAATGAAATTGAAAAAGGATACGCTCGCATAATATCTGCAAGGGGGAAAATGATTGATGGCTTTCCGTAACGTAAAAAGAATCTTGCGTCCAGCGAAGCGCTTCATTGTTTCTTTGCTCAATTCTTCCAGAAACAAGGCTGTGGTGCAAAAAGCGCTTGCCGGCGATAAGGTTTGCGTGGAGTTAGGGGCAGGCGCGATTACCCGGCACGGCTGGGTTGGAATGGATTTGGCCGGGGCAGACATTAACTTGGACCTGATGAAAAATCCCCTTCCTTTCCCTGATAATTCAGTAGACTGCTTTTATTCGTCGCATGTATTTGAACATTTTTCGTATCCAGAACCCATGCTTTCCATATTGAAAGAATGCCATCGATGCTTGAAAGAGGGAGGAATATTTTCCATATGCGTACCAAATGCCGCAATTTATGTGGAAGCCTATATAAAAGGCAAATATCCCGAAAGAATCGCTTCTGATTATTATCAGCCAGCTTTCCACAATAATAGCAGGATTGATATATTGAATTATACTGCATATATGGATGGACACCATAAACATATGTTTGATTTGGAAGGACTTTTGGCCATTCTTTCTGCATCAGGCTTTAAAAATGTTTCCCAGCGTGATTTTGATCCAGATATTGACTTGGAGGCAAGACATTGGGAAAGCATTTATGCTATAGCAACAAAATAAAAT
>NZ_JBNPLS010000023.1:0-36976 GCF_050313595.1 Desulfovibrio sp. SGI.169
TTCATGCGACTTGGCAAAGAGTTCGGACAACTCTCCAGTCAGGCGCGTCATTTTTTCTTCAAAGGGTTCACCGTCATCTTTCTGTTCTTCAATGCCCACATAGCGCCCCGGCGTGAGGATATAATCCTGTTTTGCTATATCAGCCGTTGCTGCAACAGCGCAAAAGCCTTTCACGTCTTCAAGGGAGCCTGCGGTAAAAGCGTCGTAGGTTTTTGCCAGCTTTGCTATCTCTTCTCCGGTCAGTTCCCGTAGCTTTCGCGTCACCATTGTGCCCATATTCCGGGCATCCATAAACAGGGTTTTTCCCTTCTGTTTTTTGTCTTTGACCAAAAACCAGAGGGAGACGGGGATTTGGGTGGTATAGAAAAGCTGTGGCGGCATGGCAATGATGCAATCCACCAGATCGGCGTCAATAATTTTCCGACGAATCTCACCTTCTCCGCTGGATTGCGAAGACAGGGAACCATTTGCCAGCACCATGCCCATACGCCCGTTTGGAGCCAGATGCCAAATCATATGCTGGAGCCATGCGAAGTTGGCATTTCCGGCTGGCGGCGTCCCATATTGCCAGCGCACATCCTCTTTCAGTTTATCGGCTCCCCAGTTGGAAAGATTGAAAGGTGGATTGGCCATGATGAAATTGGCCTTGACTGTGGAATGTCTGTCAGCAAAAAAAGTATCGGCAGGATAGCCGCCAAGGTCAGCTTCAATGCCGCGAATGGCCAGATTCATCTGGGCCATTTTCCATGTGGTAGGGTTGGCGTCTTGCCCAAAAACAGATATTTTGTTGATATTGCCGCCATGATTTTCAACAAATTTGGCAGACTGCACGAACATACCGCCGGAACCGCAACATGGGTCATAAACACGTCCGTTATATGGCTGCAAAATCTCTACAAGCGTTCTCACAATGCATGAAGGAGTATAAAACTCACCAGCAAGTTTTCCTTCCTGTTCGGCAAACTGTTTCAGACAATACTCATAGGTACGCCCAAGCAAATCTTTTTCATTTCCATGTTGGTGCATTTCAACATTTGTAAACAGGTCAACAACATCGCCAAGCCTGCGTTTATCAAGCTCAGGTCTTGCAAAATTTTTTGGCAATATATCTTTAAGTCGTTGATTTTCCGCTTCGATAGCCAGCATTGCGTTGTCAATAACAGTACCAATTTCAGGAGTATGCGCCGCTTTTGCAATGATTGACCAGCGTGCCGTCTGCGGAACAAAGAAAATATTTTCAGCAGTGTACTCGTCTATATCCTCTTCAAAGCCTTGCCCCTCGGCCTTGAGTTCCTGGTACTTGCCTTCAAATCTGTCTGATATGTATTTGAGAAAAATCAGGCCGAGCACAACGGACTTGTATTCAGAGGCATCCAGATTTCCGCGCAGTACGCAGGCCGCTTTCCAAATCCGTTCTTCAAAGCCGATTTCACTGGTATTGGATGTCGCCATTTTGGTATCCGTGACAGGCTAAAAATTACCCAACTGCCTCGCAAGGCGGGAAAATTGTTATCATCCCGCAAAATCAAGCGCAAGATAGCATTTTCGGGCACGTTGAAGAACAGGACGGCCTCCCGTTTCCTTCAACTTTTGGGCAGTGGACACAGGGTAGAGAAAAGGCCGCCAATGGCGGCCACGGTACGGGAATGCGGATTATTTTATTTTTCCACGCTTTCCGAAAGTTTTCGTAGGAGGGCCTTGATGTCCTCCGCTCTCCATGCGGTTGTTCGTGGGCCGATTTTGACGGGCTTGGGATAGCGTCCGTTTTTGCATCCGGCCCACCATGCGCTCCGGCTGACGGGAATCAGGTTCAGCACCTGCGGCAAGCGCAGCAGGGCGGCATTATCAAGATTATCCATATCGTTACTCCGATTGTGTTATGATGTGAAAACGCATACACAAGTATTGTGTGTGCGCCTACGATTCAGTTTTGGAAGCCATGATACGCTTTCTGGCGAACCAGATCGTTCCCATGGAAATACCCGTTTCCCCGGAAATTTCGGCATTTGATTTTTGCCAGTCAATGCTGCTCCAATCGATCTTTCGGCGAAGCCTTGGCACGTCCGGCGGTAATTCCCTGTGCCCGAATGCTTTTCTGCGTTCCTTCATCAGGACGCGCTTGCGGTCAGTGCATTCCTGCGAACAGCAGCCATATCCATAGAGACCAAAATATTCCCTTCCGCACACTTCACAGGTATACAGACGCTTTCTGGCTTCTTTTCGTTCAATACTGCGTTTGGCATTGATTGCTTCCCTGTTTGCTTCATAGAGTGCCTTTTTTTGGCGTTTATTTTTCTCGGCCTGAGCTTTTGGGGCGCATCCCGGGCAATAGCGTTGTGTGCCGCTCATGACGGTATAGGGCTTGCTGCACATCTCGCAGAGGTCAAGTTTGCCGATCTGACGCGACTCTCCCTGATTTTTCCGCATGGTACATTTTTCAGTGTACGCTTTTTTCCGAAATTTTCGGCATTCCGGGCAGTATTGTGCGTTAGGGCCACCATCAAATGTACAGTTACATTTCTTGCAGGTACGAGTGAGCAGCATATATTCTCCAAAACTATACAAATTACGCTTCTACTGTGAAAAGGAATCCGATTTCACAAGAATATCACGCCTTCAAGTCCATTTTTTGCATATATTCCTTGAGGTAACGACCTGTATAGGGAAGTTCCTGCATTTCCGGGCGAGCCTTTTCCTTGAGAGAGTCGAGATAATTTGCCCAGCGAATCATCATGGCTTTTCGGTCGTCAAGGTACTGTGTCCGATTGTACGCTCTCCCGTTTGGATCGCGTACCGTATGCGCCAGTTGATGTTCTATCAGGTCATACCGTTCCCGCAGAACCTCATCGAGCAATGTTCTTGCGGTTGCCCTGAATCCGTGGATTGTCATTTCCTGCGATGAATATCCCAAATTTCGCAAGGCATTGACGAGCGTAACCTCACAGATTGGCTTTTTGTGATTTCGTATGCCGGGAAACAAAAATTCACCATTCCCTGTTTCAGCATGAAGTTTTTCCATGATGGACATGACCTGAGGAGCGAGTGGAACAATGTGTGGCGTTTTGGTCTTGCTCACAGTGTATCGCCATTCGCATTTCTCAAAATCAATATCCGCCCATTTTGCAGTTATCAATTCTTTCGACCTGACAAACAGGTACGGCATGATCCGAAGAGCGCACCTGACGGCATAATATCCCTTGTATGTCCCATAATTATCTATCTTTACAAGAAGTTTTCCCAATTCCAGCGGATCGAGTATGGCGGCTCTGTGCGTGACCCTGTGCGTTTTCAGCAAGGGCCTGATTGAAGGAATGAGGTCTATTTCTATCAGGCCAAGGGCTATGGCATACTGCATGATCTGACTGCATAGCTGAGCAGCTTTCTTGCAGGTCGATTGAATGTTCTTCCCTTCAATTTTGCGTAAGACATCAACGAGCTCGGATGGTTTGATGTCCCTGATGTACTTTTCACCAAGACAGGGGAGCAAATACCGTTCAATGATCCCCGTGTAGTTTCGCATCGTTTGGGGGGTAACTTTGGAAGCGGCAAGTTTCATCCATTCCCCGGAGACAGCACGAAAGGAATATTTTTCTCTTGTCTGAAGCTCGATCCTTTCCTGACGTTTCACTTCACCGGGGTCTTTGCCCATAGCGTGCTGCGTCCGTGCTTCATCGCGCTTTTTTCGTGCCTGTTCGAGGGAGACGGCAGGGTATGGGCCAAAGGACAGCAGCCCCTCCTTGCCGTTGGCCTGCCGGTATTTCATTTTCCAATGCTTGCCGCCGCTTGGAGTGACATGCAGGAACAACCCTCCGCCATCAAACAGCTTATAGGGAACGTCCTTGGGTTTGGCGTTTTGCACCTGTGTCGCGGTGAGCGGCTTTACCAGTCTGGCCATGTTGAATCCTCCGAATATAGCGCGTCCTGAACGGTTTTTACACCCCTAAATTGACCCCTATATGAGGAGGATGTCAATGGGTGTGTCTGGACAATGCCGGATCAATTATCAACATAATCACTTGAAAAATATAAAATTTATTGTTCAATAACATCCTGTGAAATCTAAATCAAGATTCTTCATGAAGATTTTTATGGAAGTATTGGCCACCATCTGTTGCGCACCTTTTTTGTCGGCTTCCAGGATGCCCGCATAGTCCTGACTGGCGACAATGGCGGCGATGCCCAGGCCACGCCCCTGCGTCAACACCACCTCGAAACCCGGCGTCACGATGGCCGCGTACTCGTCCACAATGCAGAGATACGGCCCGATGCCCACGGTATCCGTGGGCAGGGCTTCCAGTACGTCCGCCGCGTCGCCTTCGATATGAGCGCCGAGGCCGACCGCGCAGGCATTGCGGATAGCGGAAAGACTGATTTTGCCGAGACTGGCCAGTTCGGCGGGGGCTTTTTCCAGAGACGGCAGGAGGACAACGAGGATGCGTCGCTGCATGATGCTGTCAGCGAAGTCCACTTCGCCGTCCTCCGCGCCGTAGATGTGGCTGTAGGTATCCGTCAGGCTGGAAAGCGCCTTGCCGAAGTAGGATTGGGCATACCCGAACTGTTCCGCGAAGGACGGCGGCTGGTCTTTCATCTCCCGTCCGGCGATCCATCCGGAGGTTCCAAGCGCGGCCTGAATGGACGCGCGGGATTCTTCATCCAGTTCAGGATGCAGGGCCAGGGCCACGCATTTTTCCAACGCCAGAGAATCGCGGATGATGCTGGTGGACAGCTTGAGAAGCCCCTTGTCCCGCAGGTCAACCAGGGCGTACATGACGCCGCTGATAAGGGCTTGGGCCTTGTCGGCAAAGATGGAGTTTGCTCCATCCGAAGCGGGCATGAGCGACACCAGAAGCTGCGTCAGAGCTTCCGCGCTTCCGAAGGTGAAGGGATTGTTGGTATTCGACAACCTACGCGGCGACTTGCCCTTGACCTTGCCGGAGGTGCCGTAGTTCAGCACGCGGAAATCATCATCCCGACCCAGGAACCGCGCCATCTGCCATATCTGGACGGCCAGTTTGGGGCTGGCCTTGGGGTCGATGTAGAACAGCCCGCTTGCCGTCGCCAAAGCATTGTAGGACAGGGAAACCAGCGTTTCCGTCTTGCCGGAACCTGTCGTTCCGAAGAGCAGGCAATGGGTGAGAATGTCCTTGGCTTTCAGCCAAAGCTCCTGTTTGTCCTGAAGCCGATTGCCGAGAAAAAAGATACCTTCGGGCTTGGCAAAACCGCTCCGTCCGGGCAGTGGATCGCCCCTGTCCGTGCCGGACAGGCCCATCGGCATACGGAACGGCAGGCGTTCACCATTCACGCAGGCGCAACGGGCGAGAAAGAGCACCAGTCCGAGGCAAAACAACGGCGTGGCGCAAGCCGGGAAAAGAAGCAGACACAGCCCCGCCGTGAAGATGCCGCCGCTCTGCACCTGACCGAGCTTGAGGGCGTCCGCGAGACGCTGCGAAGGGGAGCGCACGTCGCGGTGCAGGCGTTTTCGTTCTTGTGTTTCGTGGTCTTCCAGACCTCTGATGGTTCTGTTCATAAGCGTACCTCTAAAAGTATTCGTCAGCCGACTTCTCATCCTCGTTGGTGGTGCATTCGGGATCGCCTTCCGCATGTGCCAGCACCACGTCCGGGTCCGGCGGCGGCTCAATGGGGGAAGACGCGCCGGAGGAATCCACGGAAGGAGAACCAGCGGCAATGGAATCGACAGACTGTGTTGACGGTTCTTCGGGCATGGGAGGCACAAAGATTTCCGTCAGCCAGCCCTGAGCGGACAGAGCTTCCCTGAGACTTGCCACGGCGGGAGCCACATGCGGTTCAGTCAGAGCCTTCCCTTCCTGTTCTTCCGCCATATAGTGCGCCCATGCCGCAAAACCTTCGGCCCATGCCGCTCGCCCGCCGCATTGATTGAGTGCGTACCAGAGCGGCCTGTCCATCGGGCGAAGCCACAGGAACTGCGAACCAGCCAGAACGCCTTTTTGCCGCGCCCGGTACAGCAGGGCCATGAACCAGGGCAGTTCATACGCGCCATGAATGGTCAGGCACTTCTCGCTCAACACGAAAGCATGGCGTTCCCACTGCTTTTTCAGCTTCTTGGAAAAGTCGCCGTCCTCAAGAAGAGGACAGGACGCCTGCCCGTTTTTTTCGGTATAGAAGAGGGAAACCGCGTCCAGCAGAGCGACGCAACCCTTCTTGTCCCCGCCCGCATAGGCCAGAAAGGCGACGGCCAGAGCGCGGCGGCAGGGCGACAGGCCCTCATATCCCTCAAAAGGTTTGCCGAGTTGTTCCGTCAGCACGGCAAGAACTTTTTCCCCATCCAGCCGGGCATGGCCCCAGGCGGGAAGTTCCGTGGACGGCAGACCGTTTTTCAAAGCCTGCTCCGGCGTGAACGGCTCTCCGGCGTCATTGACCAGCAGGACGTGTTCCAGAGCGAACTGGACGGGCGTCCGGGCGATCCGCCACGGGCCGGAATCGTAGGATTCCGGCGAGAGCAGATACTTGCCGCGCCCGACGACAGGCCGCAGACAGGGGAAGGACTCCGCATTGTTCCGCAACAGGCTTTCCATATTGAAGCGCCGGACGAGTCCGCTGATCCGGCCCATGAAAATGGAGGCGATGCCGAACAAAACGAGCAGCAGCGCAAAGGGCCAGCGAATCCATGAGCCGGTGTAGCTCAGGACTTTTTGCATGGTTTCCCAGGACAAGGAGGCCGGATCGGCTTCCGCGATACGCGCCCATGCCGTTTTCGCCTCCTCAAAGAAGGGCGCGAAGACCTGAATCTGGGCTTTGGCCAGCGCAAGCAGCGGCCCGTTCACATCGTCGGCATGAGCGACATACAGGGCGGGCAGCACCACAAAGACAAAAATCAGGAAGGCGCACCACAAAAAGAGGTGGTCGTCCCTGTTATCCCTGCCGTTCATCGCCTGCCCTCCTCAAGAACGGAGAGCGTGAAAACGCCTTCCCGGCGCAGCCGTTCCAGATTGCTTTTGACGCGCCGGATATAGGCATCCCGACGATGCGGCGTGCGGGAATGGTATGCGCCGATGGCCCGCCAGAGATTGCCCGTGCGCCGGTACTCCTTCCGCAGCAGCCAGGCCGCCGCATAGGCGTTGACACGGCCATCGCGGAGTACGGCGTCAGGCGAAATGCCCATCGCGGCCAGTTCATTGAGATGAACGGTGTTGACCTGAAACGGCCCCATGTCCCAGGTGCCGTTCTTGTTGCTCAGGGCTTCCCCGGTTTTTCCGCCTTCCGTGGCGAGAATGGCAAAAAGCGCGGCGGCGGGCATTCCGCTGGAGTGGGCGGCGTCCAGAACGCAATCCGCCGTCAGCGGACGCAGGGGCGGGAAAGCGACTTTTGCCCGTTCGGCGGCAAAGACCGCATCCGGCAACAGCCACAGGGCCACGAGCAGAAAGAAGGCCGTTCTCATTTGAGTTTCCCCGTGATCTTGACGACATACTCCCCGCCGGTGCCGTAGACCTTGAAGGGATTGTTGCCGCCCATGCCGTTGACGGCGTTGTTGACCTGATTGTGCGCCTCGTTGATTTTCTGGTTGATGTAGGAATTGACCTGACCGCACATGCCCGCGACAATCTGCTCCATGCTCGGCAGGCTCACGCCGAGACTGAAGGCGTCCCCAATGGCGTTGACGGAACCGAGACAGCCGGAAAGCGCGTCGCGTTCGGTTTCCGGGTCGGGCATGAGCACGTCATGCGTGTCCGATACCCGCCCGTTGCGCTCCTGAATCGCGCCGCCCACGGCGTCTTGCATGTCCTGGCAGGAACCGGCGAAACACGGCGAGGCCAGCGCCATGCACAGCAAAAACGTGACAATATATTTCATGTCGGTATCTCCAATAATGGGGGTCAAGGGGCATCATGCCCCTTGCGGGGGAGTGGGGGCAGCGCCCCCACATCTTCCCTCCTATTTTCCTCTTTTCTTCGCGCTGAAATCGGGAGCGCCGCCCGGAGCGACGGGCCAGGTCTTTTTGCATCCGGGGTAGCCGGAGCAGCCGTAGAACTCGCCTTTCGCGCCGGTGCGCTTGATGAGCGGCTTGCCGCAAGCCTTGCAGGCATGTTCGGAGAGCGCGGGCCTGGGCCTGGCCGTGCCGGGCTTGCCGTTGTCGTCAGGCAAAATGACCTTACAGTCGGGATACGCCGTGCAGCCCCAGAACCACGAACCGTCTTTTTTGCGCTTGCGGCGGTTCAGGGCCGCGCCGCAGTCCGGGCAGGGAAACGCGGGTCTGCCGTCGCCCAGGATGGGAGCAAGCAAGTCCGGCAGAATTTTTTTCTGCTCCGCAAGGAAGACATCGAGCGTTTCCCTACCCTGAGCGATGGCCTCAAGACGGGACTCCCATTCCGCCGTGGTAATGGGGTCTTTGAGCGCGGGCGGGGTGAGGTCGATGATTTCCCGGCCCAGAGGCGTGGAAACGATGGACTTTTTGTCAAGCGCCAGGTAGCCGCGCTCTTTCAGGGTTTCGAGAACCTTGGCGCGTGTGGCCTCGGTGCCGATGCCCTTGGTTTCCCTGAGAGTGGCTTTGGCGTCGGCGTCGCCCACAAAGCGGTGGACACTGGCCATAGCCTCGACGAGCGTTCCCTCGGAGAAACGGGAAGGCGGCGAAGTCTTTTTCTTCACGCTTTCCACTTTCCGGCAGTTCACGGCATCTCCCTGCTCGACCGGAGGCAGAGATTCCTCTTCCTGTCTGTCGTCTTCCTCGTCTTTGGAGAAGGCCGTCCATCCGGCGTCCACCATGCGCCGCCCCGTGACCTCCCATCGGGTATCGGCAAGGTTGACCGCGATTTTTCGCGCTTCATAACGCATGGGCGGATGAAATTGCAGGCAAAAGGCCGTGGCAATCATGCGATAGAGAGAGCGTTCCTCCATTTTGAGATTGTCCGGGGGCAGTTCGCCCGTGGGCGCGATGGCGTGGTGCGCGGTGACTTTCTGCGTGTTCCAGGCGGCGCTTTTGAGCGAAGCGTCCGCCGTTCCCGCCACCTGTTCCAGACCGGGAAGCGAGGAAAGCGCGGCCAGCACGGCGGCGGCTCCGTCAAACTGTTCTCCCGGCAGATAGCGGCAGTCCGTTCTGGGGTAGGTGGTCAATTTACGCTCATACAGGGATTGCGCGGTATCCAGCACTTCCTGAGCCGACATGCCGAGTTGGACGGAAGCGGCTTTTTGCAGGGAAGAAAGACTGTGCGGCAGAGGCGCGGCCTTGCTTTTGTTCTCCCGCAGGGATTCCGTGACAACGCCCTCCACGCCGTTGACCCGTTCAAGAACTGCGGCAACCTGGGTGAAATCCACCATGCGGCCGGAAGCGTCCAGTCCGGCCTGCGCCTCGGAAGGAACAAAGGTGGCCGTAAACTCTCCGGCGGCATGAGCGAGAGCGGCCCGCAGCACGAAATAATCCGTGGGCTTGAAGTTTGTGATTTCCCTGTCGCGGGCGACGACCAGGGCAAGCGTGGGCGTCTGGACGCGGCCCAAAGAAAGCGTTTCGGAGCGTCCGCCTTCCCTGCCCTTGATTGTCATGGCTCTCGTGGCGTTGATGCCCACCAGCCAGTCGGCCAGACTTCTGGCGCGGGCGGCGTCGCGCAGCGGCGCATAGGGCGCATTGTCCCTGATGCCGTTCAGGGCGATACGGACGGATTTGTCATCCAGAGACGGCAGCCAAATACGGGCCACCGGGCCGCGATACTTGAAATGCTCCAGCACTTCGTCCACGAGAAGCTGGCCCTCGCGGTCGGGATCGCCCGCGTTGACCACGGAATCGGCTTCGCGCAGCAGGGAGCCGATGACGGCAAGCTGCTTCGCGGCATCTTTTCTGATCTTGTATTTCCACTCGGAGGGGATGATGGGCAGGTGTTCGCGTCGCCATTGGGAATATTCGGGCTTGTACTCCTGCGGCCAGGCAAGTTCGAGCATGTGCCCGAAGCACCATGTCACCACATCGTCGCCGCAGCGGATGCACCCGCTGTCCGTGCGGCCGTTGCCCAGGCCGTTGGCGATGGCTTTTGCGAGATTGGGTTTTTCGGCAATGAAAAGTCGCATATCACATCCTCATGCGCCGCGCGGAAGCGGCGTTCTGTTCGTTCAAGGGAAGGGGATTACCAGCGGCAGCGTTTGCGCCATTGGCTTTCATTGTTTCTTGTTTCGCGGCGTCCGCCCATGCAGGCCACGCGGATGGCGCGGAAACAGGCAATGGGCGTCATGCCGGTGCGCTGCACGAGGTACAAAACGAAGATTGCCGCGAAGGCAATGGCCGCAGTCCAGTACGCCCAATGAAAGAGCCAGAGGGCCAGAGGAAAGACGGCGCGGGCGTCCAGTATGAATATTTTGGGGGCGAGCGCGGTGTCGCGCCAGAGAACGTCAGCCATTACAAGTCCTCCTCGGCGGCAAAGCGTGCATCCAGCGCGGAGACGCTGGAATCCTTGAAACGTCTTGACTTTCCCTCCGGCAGCCAGGATTCCATGAGCAGCATCCGTTGCCACAGGTCGGGGAAATAACCGCGAAGCGTCCGCAGCTCATCCAGAGGTTGCAGCGGGCAGCAAAAACAACTGACGCGGCTGAAGAAATGGTACAGACCATCCCAGGTGAAACCTCGTTTATAGCAGTAGGCCAGCGCGTCGGCTTCCGTGACGCCCCATTCCACCAACGGATACCGTTGTACGCAGTAGGCGCTGTTCCTTTTGGTCACGCCGTCCAGACGATGCTGTTCATCGGCGGCAAAACCGATGCACTGGCGCAGAGGCAGCCCAAGGCCATTCTGATGAGTAAGCCCCAGCAGATGCGCTTTCAGGGCAATCTGTTTCAGGTTCGTGCACCAGCGCCGCCGTGCGGCGGGCCAGCCCCGGCCAATCATATGCACCTGCCGTGTTCCCCGCCTGACCACCGGATATTCCGAAAACATCCAGTCAAACGGCGATTTTTCCGTTTCCACCCCCACCGGCAGCCGTGCGCGCAGGCGCGTGATTTTCAGGCCGGTGAAAGTTTCGAGCTTTGCCAGATGTTCGTACATTTCGGGAAATTCCCATCCGGTGTCGAAAAACACGACATCGGCCACGGGTTCGCCGCGTTCGAGGAGCATGAGCAGCATGGCCGTGCTGTCCTTTCCGCCGGACAGGGAAACCACATTCGCGGGATGTTTCATCACAGCTCCTCCAGCGGAGCGCCCATGAGCGGGTCGATCTCCAGATAGAAGGCGTCTTCACCCTGAGCGGCATCCTGTTCCGTTTCGGGACGGAACGGACGCATGTACAGACGAAGCAGTCCGGATTGGGGATCGGGCAGGGGCATGGCCTGAAAGACGAGTCCGAAGGAATCATTCCTGTTCTTGAAGCCCGCGCCGATGCGCAGCCAGGAGGATTTTGTCTCTCCTTCCTTGACGTACTCCCTGATGCTGAAGATTTCGTAATACGGAATGTTGTCGTTATGCTGTTGCGCCATAATCGGTTCCTTTCTTGTGTTTGCGTTCCGCCAGAATCGCCAGATAGCTGTCCCTGGCGATTTTCCCGTCCTCATAGGCGGCCTGGGCGGCGTCCTGAATCCTCTGGCCGGAAGCGGCCAGCAGGTCTTCGGTTTTCAGAATCAGACGTTCCAGCGGAGTATCCAGCAGCGTTTCCCGAATTTCCGGGGTGAAAGCCAGATACTCGCGCAGGGCGATACGTCCGCTGTTGTCCGGCAGGGGAAGCAGACGCTGCGAGATGACCAGCCGCAGGCAGGAAAGCAGCGTGGCCGTGACTTGCAGCCGTTCGACGAACGGGAAAACGTTGATGATGCGGGAAAGCGTTTCCGGCACGGAGCGGGTATGCACGGTGGAATAGGCGGCTACGCCGATTTCCGCGCTTTCCATCATGCCCCGGAGGGTGTCGGGATCGCGGCTTTCCCCGATGAGCACCACGTCCGGGGCCGTGCGTGTGCTGTTGCGCGTGGCCGTGAGAAAGGACTTCAGGTGTTCGGGAATCGTGCTTTGCGAAACAGGTCCGCCGGGATGGGGCACGGCGTCAAAGTCAAACTCGATGGGCGCTTCATAGGTGCTGACGTTGCGTCCGCCTGTTTCGATGATGCGCCGCAGGATGGCGGCCAGCAGCGTGGACTTGCCCGATCCCATGACGCCCGTGACTAGTACCAGGCCGTTGGACGGCGTGGCATGTTCGAGAATCCCCTGTTCCACATGCAGGTCTTCCAGAGCGGGCGGCATGGAAGGAATGGTGCGGAACACGATTTTGACGCCGGTGGAATACCCGTCCGCCACCGGCGTGGCGTTGCCGCGAAAACGGCGGCGCACACCGCGCGATTCCTCTATTTCATGGGCGAAATCGTAATCGGACTGGCCGGACTTGATGAGCGCGGTCACGGAGTTGTTTTTGGTCAGACGCTCCAGAGCGGCCAGCAGTTCATCGGTCGTGATGCCCCGTTGCGTGACCATCCGCCATACGCCGTTGAGACGCATCCATGCGGGCAGACCGGAACGCAGATTGAGATCGGACATGCCGCAATGGGTGCCCCAGAGCAGCAAATCGTTGAGTTCCGTATGCGTCCAGCGGATGCGCGGTTCCTTCGGATACAAATCAATGGCCCCATGTTATTTTCCCCCTTTCTTCCGGGACGCAGGCGGTGCGACCGTGAAGGCGGAAGGCGCGGTGATCCGGTACACCTTCTGGCCGATGTTCAGCTTGTTGTTGTCGGACTGGCGCATCCCCAGGTCGGCGGACGCCGTATTGACCCGGCTCAACAGATGTTGCGCGGTCAGCAGGTGGTAGAGCATGACGCCGCGATAGCTCCGCGCCATGCGGGACACGTTGTCGGCATAGAGTTGGTCGGCTTCGGTCAGACCTTGCGCCCAGGCTTCGCGCACCGCCGTCCGCCAGATGGCGCGTTCTTCCGCGTTCTTCGGCAGCACGGCGGGATTGGGCTGTTCCGGTTCGGGGAAGTCGTCCGCCATGAGAAATTCTCGCCAGTTGGGCACGACCGCGATGTACCGCGCCGGTTCCAGCAGCTCATAAGTTGTTTTGGCGGCTGTGGCCGTTGCTCCGTCCTCGATGCGCATGGACGCGCCTGCCCGCGTCAGCAGGGGCGGCATGATCAGGGCTTCACCCTGCGTGAGCATAAGCGGCGCAAAGTTGAAGGCCGTGTCCATGATGGCGCTGTAGCGTTCCGTTTCCGCCACAAGCTGGCCGTAGCGCCAGGACATGGCGGTCTGGAACGTGACCAGCCGCGCCGCTTCCCGGATGGCCGAAGGTCGCATGAGCTGGACGGCGGTTTTTTCTCTGGTGTCCGCGCCCTTCATTTCCAGCAGCGCCGCCAGTTCGGCGGGGTCGCCGTGGCGCGGGCCGGATGCCGGATCGGCGGGAAGGTACACCTCAAGGGATTGTTCCGCGCCGTCTTCCCGGTACGCGGCGTCATGGGGCACGAATTTCCCTGTTCCCTTGTCGGCGCTGTCGGCGGGAGCCGGAGCGTTGACCGTCTCCGGCGGCACAGGCGCGGGATTCACCACGTCCCCCCGTTTCCCGGCACAGCCTGCAAGGCAGATAGTGAAGGCCAGCGGAAGCAGCAGAGAAAAGAATTTGCCGTTGCCCGTGTTTTCCCCGCTTTTTTCAGGAATGCGGAAACGTGACAAAAAATCGTTCTGTCGGCTGAGATGGTGATACAGCACAATAAAACAGCCAATGATGACCAGAACGGCGCACATGCCGAACGCCCAGCAGACAGCGGAAGAGTCAGCGGCTTCATACCCCTTGCTGAATCCCAGCGTATAACTGTAGTCGTCGATTTTGGGCATGGGCATGGGGGAAGACAATATTTCCATGTCTGTCGCACTCATAACCTTCCCTCCGCGCCGGACGTGCTGGCCAGCGTCAGCACCCTGTTGACCGGATCGACGCGCACCACGGCTTGCGGCTGAATCTGCCAGGCGATGTCTTCCAGCAGCTCACGCGCCGGGCGGTTCAGGCCATGCACCACAATGGGCATGGTTTGCGCCGTGGGAGCGCCGGTTTTCCGGTATCGGTAGCCGAGTTGCAGGCAGATTTCCTTGAGTGCGCCGGAAGCCTCGCCTGTCCAGGTAAGGGAAATGGGCAGGTTCAACGAAGGATCGGCGGGCGGCAGCAGCGGCTGCATCCCCTGGCCGCGCAGTCTGGCGAGCATGGCGAGTTCGCCGTGGGCCTGTTCCGCAGCCTGTCCAAGCGTGGCTGAAACAAAATCAACGGAAGGCGGAACCGGAGGCGCGGCTTTCTCCGCGCAGGCCGCAAGAGCCAGACAGGACAGTATCAATAGAGTTTTGGGAAACACGAAGGTACTCCTTCAATTTTAAGGTTAAGAGAGACACGCCCCCGCCCGCTACGGGCGCTTGCGGAAACCCAACAGCCAGCGGCACAGCGGCAGGAAGCGACGGTGACGCAAAATGGAAATGCGCCAGAGCGTCGTGACCATGCCGAGCAGACAGGGCGGCGCAATGCAGGCCAATGACAGGAAGGAAACCGGACTGTGCGACCATGCCGCCGTAATGAGGCAGGCCAGCATCGGAACGGCGAACACCAGCAGACGCAGGCGCAGGGTTGTGATGACGCCGGGAATATCCGCGTCGGCAATGCCCCAGGCCGCAAGCACATGACGAAAATTCTCCGTCAGTTCCTGCTGTTCCTCTGCCGAGCGGTGACGCCGGAATGCGTTCAGCCGGGAGCGGAAGTCGCCGCGAAGCCCGGCCACATGCCGCCCGGACGAACTGGCCGCATCCAGAATCGTTTGAAGAAAGGCAGGTGTTTTCATGCCGACCTCCAGCCGGGGCAATTCGCCTCAAACACAGCGCGGGCAAAGCCCATCGGCGTGGCGCTGCGAAGATTCGCCCGTTCCGGTGAAGGCGGAAGTCGGTGCATCCTGCTTCCCTGCACCGGCTCAAGCCGTTTGGGCGGCGGCATGACGAATCCACCACCCGTCCACAGACAGGTTTTCTTGGTGTACAGGTCGTTTTCACCGCCCGGATAGCCCGCGTAATCACAGGGATCGAAGGTAAAATCAGGTTTGCGCCAGTAAGTTGAGATGGTGGAAACGGGGTTTTCGATGATGTACGGCGCGCGCGTCCATTCCGCGATGCGGATGGAGGCATAGAAAAGGCGTATGGACTGGAATAGCGCGAACAGCCCCTTGTCTCTGAACCATCTTGCCCCGGAAACGGCCACATCCGTGCAGGGCGGGAAGAAGGCGGCGAAAGTGATGGGACTGAACGGCGGCATCCAGTCGCGCATGTCCGCGCCGACACGGATAATGTTTCCCTGTCTCGTTTCTCCCTGCGGATGCTGTATATCGACGCAGTAACAGAGGTATCCCGCTTCCGCCCAGGGGCGCACCATGTTGCCGGTCAAGTCAAAGCAACTGATGACGGTTTTTTCCTTGTCGAAAATATCCATATCAGCTCCTGAAATTCTGTTGCGTCAGTCCCGGCCTGGGGCTGGACGCAGGGGCCTGTGGCGTCGAAGTCCGGGCGTTGCCCGCGCCGGGATTGTTCCATTGCCGTGAAATGTCGCCACGCAGTTCCCGCGCTCCGTGCGCCCCGGAACTGACAGCATTGGTGGAGCCGAGGAACACATTCTTGACCCCGGCCTGGTCTTCCTTCTCGCCGAGGGCGTGGAACTGCTGGCCTATCCAGTTGGTGACGTGTTCGGGCAGGTAGTGAATCAGGGAAAAGAACTTGTTGGCCGTCATGATGACCACGATGCCAAGGATGACGAGCATGGAGAACGTGCCGGTGATGCCGATGACTTTTGTCTGCATGGTTCCGCCGACAAATATCTCGAAGCCCGCGCCGAGCATCCGGCCCACCACGTTCATGAGGATGACGGCGGCGAAGAATCCGCAGACCATGAGCGGCGGACGAATAATGATGCCGAGCAGCAGGAAGTACCCCCGTTTCCCATGCTGACCCGCAGCGCCGTCCCCTTCGGGCAGGGCATGGGCACAGAGCCAGAGCGGGGCCGCGACCAGAGCTTCCACCACCAGAATGATCCAGCCGACCAGAGCGGAAATCCAGCGGATGAAAGGGATGGCGGGCAGATAATAGGCCAGCGCCAGGCCGTAGAGCAGCAGGGGCAGAAACACCGTGAACAAGACAAAGGAAATGTACTTATCCAGATTCGGGATGGCCTTGCCCACAAAGGGCAGCGCCTTGCCCATCGAGTGCGCCACATCCACGACGCCAAGCGCCGAGGCTAGCCCCCAGGCCGTGCCGATGAGGTAATCCCCCACATCGGACACGGCCATAATGGGATCGCTGGAAGACAGTTTTTCGATGGCGATGGGCAGAATGTTTCCGGCCACAAGCTGATTCAGGGTGGCCCGCAGCCAGTTGACGATTTCGTCAAAGGCCCGCCCTTCATCGGTCACGGAAGGCGTGGCCGTGGTGTCGGAAATACCCCTCCGGCTGGCGTAGGCGGTCTTGATATAGTTGGCCACCCGCTCTTTGGCCGCCTCATAGTCCCGCAGGCCGTGCATCAGGGCATGAAGTTCCGACACGGTGTATTCATGCGGACTGTAGGTGATGCCGGAATACATGGCTTCCCGGACTTCCTGATTGATCCATGCGATGGACCAGTAAGAAGACCCGGCGATAAACCAGCCGTATTGAGCGGCGTGTTCCCTGAACTCATTGAGCTTGGCTTGAAGTTGGCCCTGTTGGGCGTAGCTCTGCAATCCCGAAAGAATGGACGCATTGACCTGATTGGCCACATCATACAGGGCGCGAGGATCAACGGAGGAAGCCGGAGTATCGGGATCGGCAAGCTGTTGCGCCAGCGGTGAAAGTGCGGAAATGGCCGTGCCCACGGCATTGACCTTACCCCGGCACAAGGCGTCGCCTTCATCCACGCAGGAAACCGTGATGCTTCCCGCGTTGCCGTTGAAAATAAACCTGTATTCGCCCCCGGCCCGGAACCAGTTGCCGCTGTACTTCCATTCCCCGCCCGGCGTGACGTTCAGACCGCGCCGCTCATTGAGATAGTATTGCAGGGCCAATGACTCCAGAGCGCCGTTGGTGATGGCCGCATAATGGGTGACATTCTGATCCGGAGCCTGGGGAGAAAGTTGCCCGCCATGCTCCACAAAGTAATCTGTGCCCAGCTCCCAGACGTGGTTGCCGAGGTTGATGGAAAAGCCGATGCAGGCCAGAATCGCCACCTGAAACAGGCTCAATCCCTTGAAAATGGGAGCCAATGCCCCCATCGCGCCCACAAAGCGCAGAGGCATCCACAGGGAGCTGAAGCGTTTGCCGAAAGGCGTACCCTCATGCGCCGTTCCGGCCACGGCAACAGCCAGCACCCAGATGAACAGGGCCGACACCACAGCCAGCGCAATCAGGTTGAAGGCGCTGAACATTTCAAGCATTAATTCGGATGCTTGACTGCCTCCAAGGCTCGTGCCCCAGGTATCCCACCCCTGGCCCAGAAAGGTGTCCAGAATATGCTTGCTGGCATCGGTTTGCAGGAGGACTTCCGAAGTGGCGGGGAGTTCAGATGCGGCCATAGCTGCCCTCCGTGCCGATGTTGGGAATAACGTTGACTTTATGCTCATGTGAGCTACAATATTGAAAACAAGGAGAAAACCTATGCCTGCCAATGATTATGTTCGCGCCCGGATTGATCCGGTCATCAAGAATGAAGCGGCGGCCGTGCTTGCGAAAATGGGCCTGACGGTATCCGACCTCTGCCGCATGGCGCTGACCAGGGTGGCCCATGAAAAACGCCTGCCTTTCAGCATGGAGATTCCCAATGAAGAAACACGCCAAGCCCTGGAAGCAATTGAACGGCGTGAAGGACTTCACCACGCAAAAGACGCCGATGACCTTTTCAGACAGTTGGGCATTTAAATGCTGAAGCCTGTCTACACCACACATTTCAAGCGTGATGCAAAACGTGTTTCGCAGCGCGGTTATGATATGGAAAAACTCAAACAGGTGGTGGACTTGCTTTTGCGTGAGGAAAAACCTCTTCCCGCACGATACAAGGATCATGCCCTTAAAGGACGCTGGAAACCACATAGAGAATTGCATATTGAACCTGATTGGCTTCTTGTTTATTCCATTGATGGTGAAGAATGTTTTTTTGCCAGAACCGGCACTCACGCTGACCTTTTTTCGCTGTAGCTGTCGCATGGCTTCTCCCTACTGTTGCACGCCGACCATGCGCGTATAGAGGTCGTCCATGTCCTTGCCTGTCGTGCCTTCCATGCGCGTCAGGTAGTCCAGCGAAGCAATGACGGTCAGCCTGTCCAGCAAGTCCGTGTTCTTACGCGCTAGTTCAAGCTGGAAAGCCTGCATGATGACCAACTCCCGCAGCAGGCCCGCATCCGTGGCCGTGGCGATTTGCGCGAACCAGTTGGGATTGCCCACGCGCATCTGCGAGAGCAGCCTGTACAGCCCGGCTTCGGAGAGCTTGCCGTCCACCAGACCGGGCGGCGTACCGCTCCCGCCCGCTTCCGACCACTGGTTTTCCGCCCAGGTGGTGACATCCTCCGGCAGCGTGGGCGCGTGATACACGACATGATTGTTCAGTGACTCCATGACAGCGGCCACCCGCTCTTCATGGATTTTTCGCGCCGCCGCGTAGGTCTGCCCGGCGGGCGTTTCCTTTTGCGCGTCCGTCACCACCGGCAAAGGGCGGGGATTGGCCAGGGTCTTTATGGTTTCGTGGGCCTGCGCCACCTGGTCTTCCGTGAGCGTGACGCCCAGCGGAAAGAGCGCGTCCAGACTTTCCTGTTGGGAAGGTTGGTCTTCCGCCAGCACCCGACGCAGAAATTCCAGCGGCTTTTTGGGCGTGTTGGCATGGACAAGCTGCTTTTCACGCATGGCCGCGTGAATTTCCCGCCCGGCCTGAGCGCCGAGCTGGATGCCCGCGCCCAGAGAACTGCTTCCGCACAATCCGGCGGGCTGCGCGGCCTTGCCGTACATATCCTCGGTTTTCATAGCCTCGCCCGCCACGGCCTGCCCCTTGAGCGTGGCGGCATTGCTCTCCTTGAGGGCGACCAGCGCCCGCACGATGGTGGCCGATTCCGTCTTGATGGTGCCGATGATGTTCTGCGCGGCGACGAGAATTTCCGAGCGGATGGCCTGCGCTTCCGCCGCCGTATAGGCGTTCACCGCCTGGATGGTTTCCGTTTTCGCCACCGTGATCATGGCGTTGATGGAGCCGCAGCCGCAGCCTCCGGCCCAGGCTGAAGCCGGGAACAGGACGAGCGCCAGGGCAAAAAAGAGCTTTTTCATTGTTCCCTCGCTATTTCATTGGCGATTTCCAGGATGACGTTGACGACTTCCTCGTCGGCGTCGCTCTGGTCTTCCACATTGCGCCTGCGGCGTTCCACTTCGGCCTTGGCGGAACCTCCGGGAAAACGCTTTGCCAGCCGCCGTAGGGTTTCGGACGGCCCCAGGCGCTGGTACAGGTTGTTGCGGATGGCTACGTCTTCCGTAGTCGTGCTGAAAGCCCACAGGGATTGAGGGCCGATGGTCAGCGTGAGGACGAGTTGGGACATGCCCGCGCCCGTGCGAAAGAGCGCGACCAGATTGGCCCCGGCCTTACCGGGCTTGCCCAGACGCGAAAGCGCATGGCGACAGGCTCCGTTCAGGCCGAAGCGTTGCGTCAGGTTTTCAATGCTTTTTTCCGTGCCGGAGCCGAGGATGACCACGGTTGTGGCCAGTTCGTCGGTGATGATTTTGGGAATGTCGTCGATGGATTGCGTGTACAGCCCGATGGACAGGTTCCACTTGCGCGATTCCCGCGCCATCGTGGTCATGTCCGCCTGAAGCTGTCCGGCCACCGAGGTGTTGCCCGTTACGCGGTGAGCCTCGTCATAACAAAGACGTTTGGGGTCTTCCCGAATCGCCTCAATGCGTCTGGCATGATAATCCTGATAGTATTCGGGCATGAGCTGCACGTCAGCGGGCATGAGGAAGAACCGGGAGCCGAGAACATGGCGCGCCAGCATATACATGACCGCCGACTGTCGGTCAGCCGTGGCGCCGCCGCGCGGAGCCACTTCGTCCAGGTCGAGACTGACGATCTGCGCGTCGCCCAAATCGAACCGGGTGGGTTCCTTAAGGATGACATACGCCTCGATGGCGTCCAGCAGGGAGCGCCAGACATTATTGATGGTGTGTTTCTCATAGGTGTTCTGGATGCCCGTATTCTGATTGATTTGCGTGCCCACATCGGCCAGCAGGGGCACGGCATAGCGTTGGGCCTGCAACGCTTCATGGACATGCCCCCGCTCGAAAAGACCATCCACCACTTCCCACCAGGTGGTGGAGGCGTCGCGGCTGATGCCTTCATTGACGATGAGTTCATGCAGTTCCGGCAGCACGTTGGGCTGATAGAGCCGGGGATGATTGCCGTCAGAGAGTTCCTCGTAAGCAAGATCAATGGCCCGGCCTATCAAGCCGGGCACGCCGTCCGCCGGAGCATTGACATCCAGGGGCGTGGCCAGCAGCGACAACAGGTTGACCAGAAACGCCTTGTGCGAGGGCAACGGCTTGCGGTTGCCGAGCGGCGTGTCGAAGGGATTGACGGCATACTCCGGCGTCATTCTGAGCCGGTGATAAGCCGCCAGGTGTTTTTTGTCCGCAGGCAGGTTTTCCCGCAGCAACGTGATCAGCCCGGAAGAAGACGGCCCCACGTCCACAATGGACAGCCAGGGCAAACGGGACAATCCCGCCTGTGTGACGAAGGCAAAATTCATGGCGTTGAGGAAGACGCTTTTCCCGCCGCCCATCGGCGCGACGCCCAGATCGATCCACGCGGCCTGTTCCGAGGAGTTGGCCGCGTAAGGCATGATTTTGCCATCCTGAGTGCGGAACAGGAGGCTCCCTTCCCGCCACGGCGAAGCCGAGCGCAGCGGCCACATGCTGATGGCGTCCTGAAGCGGCGCGGCAGTGACCGGGGCCGGACAGGTCGGCATCATGCCGGGCAGGGTCGCGGTAAAGCCGAGCAGCGGATCGCCCACGGCTTCCGACACGTCGGTTGTTCCCCATCCCTGCACGGCTTTGGACAGTTCCGCGACGCGCCGCCGGAGCAGAAGATGGGCCTCCTGTTCGCTTTGGCGCACACAGGCCCAGGTGCAGAGACAGATGCGGAATTTTACGCAGCACACGCCTTTCAAATCCAGAGCGCGCAAGGCTTCCACGGCATTATTGAGACGTTTGTTGTCCGCGTTCGTGAAGGCCAGAATGGCGGCCAACAGGGGCTTGAGGCCCATGTCCAGCCCGCCGTTTTCCAAGAGAAAAGACATTCGGTACGGCAGACGTTCGTCCCGCCGCGCCAGAACGCGGAAGAAATCCTGAAAAGGCCGGGGCGTCTGCGGCATGAGCGTCATGATCAGCGGCCCGTACAAACGGTCGCCGATGCGTATGGCGGTGCGGGAAAGCATTTGCCCTTCGCGCGGCCAGAGCTGCGTCCTGAAGTCCGGGTACATGACATTATGCAGCATGTCCCTCCTGCCCATGTCCGGGTCGGGCAGACGCAGCGGCAGAACGTCGCCGGGAACAAGGGCCTGCCACGTCCGGCAGGTGAACTCCGGCGCGATGCACATGCGGATGTCCCGCAGGGCCTCATGCGCCGAAAGCGGGAAGGCCAGCAAATCCACCTGCCGGAATGCGTCCAGTACGCCGGTCAGAAAGCCGTTGTGCGCGTCATGCAGGGCGGAAACCGCGCGGGCGATCTGTTGGCAGCCCGCAAGTGTGGGCATTTTGGACATGGCCGCGTCGCGTTCCTTCAGCGCCGTCTTCCGCAGGGTGTCGGGCAGCACGGCGGGCCGTGTCCACAGCACAATCCAGCATGTTTCCAGAGCGCAGTAGCGTTGCAGGGCATGGCCCCAATCCTCCAGCAGCGGGCCGATGTGCAGGCCGAGATTGTGCGCCGTCAGCCGGGACGGCTGGAGCAGTTCGGCAATGCGTTCTCCGCTGCTTTCCGGGTCATATTCAAAGACCACCTGAAGCGCATGGCCCGGCTTGGAAAGCGTGGCTTGCAGCTTTTCCGTCAGGCCGGAGACAATGCCCGCGTATTCCTCCACGCCGACATGCTTCAGAGAACCTTCCAGATGCAGGAGACTGACAAGACTCCCGTCATCGGCCACCAGTACGCCGTTATCCACGGTTTCCAGCCTGCAATAGCTGTGAACCGGCCCGGCGAACGATTCAGAGAGAGCGCGGATGCCGCGATCCACGCCGTTGACAAGTATATCAAGCATTACGCATCCCTCTTGAGTACGACTTGCTGAATGACCACGCCGCGCGGCGTTTTGGCCGTTGACGCGCGGCAGACAAGGACAGTGGCAAGGAGTTTTTGCGTGCTTTCCACGCCCTGACTGGATTCATAGGAGACGACAATCGGGAACTCGATCCGCCATGTGGCCTTGCCGCCCACCAGACCGGAAGCGATGATGACCGGCGCGCGCGTGGCGACGGCGGAAGCGGAAAGCCTCTTTTCCCGAATCATGTCCAGCACGCCGGAACTTTGCAGGGAAGCCAGAAAGGACTTGTAGGCCGCGTCGTCGAAGTGCGGCCGGAGGGATTCCAGCTTTTCCCGCCATTCCAGAAAGTTGAGCGACATGGCCCCGGTGATGGCGTTTGAGGCCCAGGTCAGCAGGCCCTCCTGCGTGAGCAGGGGCTGATCGAGCGGAATCATGGGCGCAAGCCGCAAGTCCGGCGTGGCCGCGAAGTATTGCGGCTTCGGCTGATTCAGGAGCAGGATGGCGGCAACGCCCAGACTGGCGCACAAGGCCACGGTCAGAGCGAGGGCCAGTTTCATGGCGCGGCGGAACTGCGCTCTGTACCAGTCCAGTCCGCCGATGACGGCGGCGGCATCCGGGGCGGGCGGCGAGGCATGAACTTCCGTCATCTCCTTTGACGGCGTTTCTGTCCGAGGCTCCGGCAGGGGGACGTTTCTCTTTTTTTTGAAGAGGCTCATGTTCATCATCCCTGCCTACAGGCCCAGATCGCCCATGCCGGAAGTCTGGTCGGAGCCGAACAGCGTGGCCGAACCGGACCCCAGGAGTTCTCCCAGGCCGAGAGCCAGAGCGCCGATGAGCACCTTGGTCAGCCCACCGGCATAGGTGCTTTGTCCCTGGTTTTTCGTGGCCTTATACATGTCAATAAATTTTGAACTACAACTTATTGATATATTTTGTATAAAAATAAATTTGCAAAAAAATACCCCGGCAGTTACCCTAAAAAAGTCGGGATATTACCGGGTGTCATTGGATGTGGCTGGATGATTGGCCGAAATTGTCGTTATTAACGCTGTTATATGATTATAATAGAGGTAAAAATGCGGCAAAGAATAAGCTTATCACTGTTCATTGGTATCTTTTTATGTATTACTGGCTGTTCTCCCCAATTTAGTGTTCTTGTTGATGGAAGAACATCGCAAGAGTATGAACAAAATAAAAGTGCAAATGATAGTTATAAAATAATATTTGATAACGAAAGAGATAAAAATGATTTTGATTATAAATTTGTTTATGACAGTGTAGTAAATACATTTAGGAAGAGTAATTATCGTATAGTTGATAATATATATGATGCTGATTATGTTGTATTTGTAAATTTTGAAGTGAAAGGACGTACAGCAACCATAAATCATTCTACACCAATAACTGGGCAGGTTGGTGTTAATACTCACACGACATATACATATGGCCCATATGGGATGACACCACATACATATACCACACCAAAATATGGAACTATCGGCTATGATAATTATCAAACAACAGAAATATATTATACACATTTATTATCTGTAGCGGCATATACATTTTCAAAGACAGATATGGAACTTGCTAAAAAGGTATGGCAAATTATATCAGTGACTTCTGATGAAGCAAATGACTTCAGAGCAAACTTGCCCGCTTTACTATTAGTTTTAGAAAAACATATGGCCACAGATACACATGGAAGTGTAAATGTTGAATTATATGAAAAGCAAGGGGAATTAGTTGAAAGAAAGGAGATGCTCAAGGCGAATTAACTTTGGATTTATTGAGAGTTTTGATAATTATGTTATCCTTGCAAGGAGTAATTTATCGCATTCTCAATATCTTATTAATTTTAGATTGCTCATTATTTTCTTTTTTAGCGGCTTCAGTAGTATATTTTTGAATCTGTTCCTGCGTGGGCTGAATATTTGCAATATCAATATCTCCCGCTGTACCAAAGGCATACCAGCCCACCCTGCGGCTATAGTCTATCTGTTCATCCCGATTCTGTCCGTGGGGGCGGGCGGGGGTGTGTCTGTACAATTCGTTGACAACTTCCTGCACGGTGTATCCGGCACAGCGCATATACAGGGCAATGGCCGCATCCAGCCGTGATTCATCCATCTTTTCAGGAAATCGTTTTTTCACCACTTCCCGGTAGGCGGCATAGGGCGAGGACAAAGTTCCGACCTTGGGAAACTCACGTTTCCTGACCTCCACGCCGGGAGCGATCCGTTTGCGGAAACGCCAGAGGTTGGCGAGATACGGATTGCGTTTACCCAGCCAGTGCTTGAAGCGCGGAAGCCGTTGCGCTTGTTCCGGTTGAAACGGTTTGTCCCGGAGAGCCGTTTTTTCTTCCCGTTCCTGCTCTTTCAGAAAATGCCGGGCGATATTCAGCAGGGAAAGCCCGTGCGCGGCAAGATGGGCTGTGGCAGCTTCGCGGCGTTCCCGTTGCCGCCGCTCCAGTTCGTGCCGTTCTTCCTCCCGTTTCTTTCCGGCGAGGCGTCTTACTTCGGCCCGCTTTTGCCGCTCCTTCTGATACTCCAGCCACTCCTCCCGGCAAACGTGGCTGACCGGCTCCGGGGCGGGCTTGCTGAATGTCCGTTCGGAATAGTAGCCGGGCTTGAAGTCTCCGAGCCTTTTACACAGCTTGGACATACTGAAATTTCTGTCTACGCTGGATGCCTTGACCGCCGTATCTCCCACGAAAATCACCGCACCGGAACCTTTGCGCACGAAACGCAAACCAACCGAATCCAGTCCGGCGTGAAGCTCTTCCCAGCATGAGGCGTTCTGAATGACGGCGTGGCCGCGCTCCTGCGCTATCCGCTGTGCGGATTTCTCGCCCGTGGCGTTTTCAAAGTCTTCCGCTTTCGGCTTGGGCTTTACCTGTGCCCGATGCCGGAGATTTTTGATCACATATCCCTGCTCATTGACGCGGTAGCGGGCGTTCTCCTGCGGCGCCCACCCCTGTTTGTGTTCGATTTCGGCAATGATTTTATGCGCCGCGTCGATGTCGAATCCCCTGTGCGGCTGAATGACCTTTTCCGTATAGGGATGCGTCCGGTTCACGGCGATATGGAGGTGATAATTGCCCGTGTTCTTATGCAGGGCATAGAGCGTCTGGTGTTCGGCAAGCCCCATTCCCCGGAGAAAGAGATTGACCGCTTCGTCCACCTGTTCACGGGTGGGCTGCTCGTTTTCCTGCCATGACAGAATCCAGTGCGTGACCGGCATCCTGCTCTGGATGGATTCCTCGGCAAGAGAAATCATTTCCCTTTTTTGGGCGGCAACAGTCGTGGTCAGAAAGTTTCTGCTTCCAGCATAGGCGAGTTTGTCCTTGCCCCTGTCGTCATGTTCGGCAAGGATATAGTCCACCAGACCGCTAATCATGACGGCCTTGGATTTTTTGAAGCTGGTACGCTTGAGCTTTTTGATAATCATCGTCTTTCGCTCAGAGCTTCGATAGCTCGCCGGATTGCCCGCAATGTGGCGTCCAGTTCCGAAAGAGTGCCAGTATTTCCTGTTCGTTTCACGACATCAAAATGATGCTTGAGCAATCCCCCAAGCCGTCGCAGTTCCCGGATGGTCTGGTCGTCCGTTTTGGCGATGATAGGCCTGCCGCCGAAGAACAGTCGCCGCATATACTCGGAAACGGAGGTTCCGGCCGTCACGGCTTGCAGGGCTATTCTCTCGTCTTCCTCGGCGGTAAGCCTGAGCGTCCGCCGCTTCTGAAATCTGGTTGTCGCCTTCCGTTTTTCCATCTGTCTTTCCTGCCTCTTGAGAGCGTGAGAAGCGAAGCGCCGAACGCTTTTTGGGAGTCCAGAGGCGAAGCCTTTGGCAGGATGTTAGCTGGCGTCAGACAGCTACCATCCTGTAAAGAAGAACTCCCCACGGTCTTTGGGACTGCCTTTCATCGTTTCGTGGGAAGCATTGCCCGTGCCGTGCTTCCACTTTTAGCGCAAGCATAGATGAAAAATTACATTGAAGGCTAGATAAAAAAGTAAAAAGACTGCATTGTTTTTCTCTGAACACTGAGTTCAAAAAGAAAATCAGGCTATGAAAATGAATATGATAAAAAAATGATTGTCCATATTTGTCTGACATGTATTACTGTAATATTCTACAGAGTATTACCGTCCATGAAGCTTGGTTGTAAATAACGTCTTCACTATGGTAAGCGGGAAAAAAAGTGACAAGGCAGGTAATGCTTATGGCAACGGCTCGACGATATACAATGGAACAGATAGAGGCCGCCCGGAAAAAACTCCGAAGCCTCCCGGTGAAAGAGGCTGGAAAGACACGCGGAGAAGTTGCGGAATTTCTGGTCAATGACATCAAAAGGGCCATGCGGCAGGGGTATACGTTGCGGGATATACGGGGCTTGCTCGCGGAAAACGGGGTATCGGTTCCGCTCACTAAGTTGAAGGCTCTGTTTGACAAGGCTTCCGGCTTGGAGCCGGTAAAGGAACAGGGTGGAGCCGAAGAGGACACACCCCGCCCGATGAGGGCAACAGCAGCGGGGAATGGAGAAGCCCAGGCGGGATATGATACAAAAAGAAGCGGCGCGATCAAGGTTCATGCCCTGGTCGCGCCGCCTTTTGGGAATGGGTCGGATGGTGTATTCATGTTATTTCCGTGCCTCGGTTTTTTCCTCCTGAACAGATTGCAGGGAAAGCTGTTTGATGAGAGCGGCGATGTCGGAAGAACGCCATACCGAAGTGCGCGGCCCCAGCTTTATCGGTTTGGGAAAACGGCCTTCCTTGCAGCCCTGCCACCATGCGCTTTTGCTGATGGGGATACGTTCAAGAACCTGCGGCAGGCGTAGAAAGGAATCCTCCGTCAGTTTTTTCATAGGGTGTCTCCTCATGTTTTATTCAAGGTCAACCTCCTGACGGGCTTTACTTCTCAGACCGTCAAGATAGTCGGCCCAATCCTGAAGCATACGGCGGCGTTCGGGCAGGTATTCAGCCCGGTTGTAAATCCCGCGTATCTGCTCCGTGGGGGCGTGGGCAAGCTGGCGCTCAATCCAGTCACGGTTATAGCCGAGTTCGTTGAGAAGGGTGGATGCCATAGCGCGAAAACCGTGCGGACACATTTCATCCTCTTCAAATCCCATACGGCGTATGGCTCTTTGCAGGGCGCTTCTTCCAAAAGGAATGGTTTCGGAGCGGTAGCTGGGAAAGACATACTGATTGCCGCCGGAATATGCCCGCAGTTTTTCTAGAACGGCCAGTGTCTGCCTGCTGAGAGGGACAAGGTGGTCGCGCCGCATTTTCATGCGTTCCGCCGGGATACGCCAGATGTTGTCCTCAAAATCAAACTCTTGCCATTCCGCGCAACGGATTTCCGTTGTCCGGCAAAAGGTAAGGGCCATAATCTGCAAGGCGCTCCTGACGACCAGCGAACCCTGATAGTTGTAGACGGCGTGCATCAGCCGTCCCACCTTCTCCGGCGTCGTCAGGGCGGGGCGGTGCTTTTTTACATGGGGCATGAGCGCGCCGCGCAAATCCGCCGCCGGGTCACGCTCCGCGCGGCCTGTAGCAATAGCGTAGCGCATGATGCAGGAACAATGATTCTTGAGCGCGTGTGCCGTACCTATGATGCCCCGCGCCTCGACTTTCCGCAGCAAGGCCAGAAGTTCAGGGGCGGTTATGGCATTGACCGGCTTGGAGCCGATAAACGGGAAAATGTTTCGTTTCAGCCGCCGGTAGGTCGTGTCCGCATAGCCCGGCGACCATTTGGTCTTTTGGCGTTCAATCCATTCCATCGCCACCAGTTCAAAGGTGTTTTGTGCAAGCTGTTTGTCCAGTTTTCGTTGAGCGGACGGGTCGATACCGTTCTCAATGGCTTTTCTGGCGTCGGCGGCTTTTTCCCTTGCCTCTTTCAGGGAGGTTGCGGGATAGGTGCCGAGGGAAATCAGCTTTTCCTTGCCCTGAAAATGATATTTTAGCCTCCAGCTTTTTGTGCCGCCCGGCGTGATGAGCAGGTACAGCCCTTTGGCGTCAAAGAGTTTCTGTTGCTTTTCAGCCGGTTTGGCGGCGCGGATTGCGGTATCGGTCAACGACATGGGGTAGTCCTCCTTTGCAGGTTTGTTTACCCCCGGACATACCCCAAAAAATGGGGTATGTCTATGTGTCCAGTGAAATCCATCTGGACGCTAAAAAGTAAAATTATTCAGTAATAACAATATATTTTAGATAAACATGGACGGGATTATACTATATGAGGCTTTGTACATGTCCACGGTGCCCCACACGCCCATGCCCGCTCCGGCGGCATAGCCCGCCATTGTGATGCCCTTGGCGACACCCTTGGAGTTGTCGGCGATGTTCTGGCCGATTTCCCCGAAGGTCACGGCGGCATAGGTTATTTCGGGAGCAAACAGCCAGACGGCGGCCATGCCCATGAAAACGGCGGTGAAACGGAGGGGAGAAACAGCGGTAAAAGAAGCATTGGTATTCATAGAAATGCCCTCTCAGCCAAGAATTCTGGCTATATATGTTTGCACGTCGCCTCCTATGGTGGCTCCGATGCCGCGCAGGAAGGTGACGAGGTTGACGGCGATGATTCCGCCGAACAGATGGACGATGCCCCGGCTGAAATTCATGGCCTGGTTGGGGGTGTCGCGCATGAGACACAGCCCCCGCGCAATGCCGATGAGGCCCACCGTGGCAATGGCGTACACCGCGAACTGGATGTAGACGGAGCCGGGCGAAGACGGCGGGCTGTAGCTCAGGCTCTGCTCCGACGACTGGTTGAAGACCGTCATGGACAGGGAATCCATGAGCGCGGGCAAATTCAGGAGCAGTACGGCGCACACGAATGTCCATGCCGCCGTGGAGCGGTTGAAGCGATGCTTGTGGCTGATGGCCTGCCCCAGCGATATGACGGCGAAGCCGACGCCCGCCAGATAGGCCAGCCGGACAAGCACAGGCCACCATTGCTGCAAGTGCGGGATGACGTTGGCGACGTAATTGTCCATGCCATCACCTGCCCTTGACGTTCAGGACGAGGACGCCCACAGGAGTGCCGCTTTCCAGACGGACGGTCGGCGGACGGTCAAAGCCTTTTTCAAAGATTTTTCCGGCCTTTTCGCCCACCTTCCCGGCGGCTATCCACGCCTGGTCTTCCACGCTGTAGGTGTTCCAGACCATCTGATCCGTGGCGTCATTGCCGTAACCGTAGATGGTGCTTTGAGAACCGCTGTACCGCTTGGCGCTTCCCAGGCCCTCAAGGAAGGCAGACGCGACAAGTCCGCCCCACCGGCTGAAAAAGTGGGTATCCACGGAACTGGCGACCGAGGCTTCCGAAGTGGACGGGTCAACAGCGTAGGCTTCAAGCTGGACGGTTTCGCCGGAAGGCAACACGGCCCGGTTGAAGGCCAGCACAAGGCGTTCATCGTGGCGCTGGAAGCCGCCCATAAGACGGGCATTCCTATATTCTCCAGACGTGACCGTCGCCAGCACGGCGGACGGAACATCACTGTTCACGCCCACATCCACAATGGCATAGAGCAGATCGCCCGGCTTGAGTGTCATGGCGGGAGGCGTGTCCGATGCGGGCACAACGGTTTTTTCCGCAGGCGCGGCAACAGGCGCGGCTTCATCCGAAAAATCGCGCAGATAGACTATCTTGCCTTCGCCCACGGCAACGGCGGACAGTTTTGTGTCCAGTGCCGCTAAATCGTCCATCATGCGCTTGAGCATGGTATTGTCCGTGCGGGGCGTCTGGACGGGCGCGGTTCGCACCGGCGCGACCGGGGGCACGGGCGGGGGCGTGTCTTCCTTCTTCCCCACCACGGGCTTTCGTTGCCCCACAGGCGTGGGGACAAAACTCTCGCCCGTCTTGAGGGCTTCATTGGCCTGTCGCGTGTCGTGTTCTTTCAGCTTCTGATTGTATTCTTCCGAACCTTCGCCGCCCGCTTTTCCGGTAATGGCGTCCGTTCTTGCCGTGGCCAGACTGGCCGTGGCGGACGGTTTTTCCGGGGCGAACAGGAAAAAGGATGCGAGAAGTATGGATACGGCGAGAGCAGCCCCCAGAAGACTGAACAGGATGAGCCGACGCTTTTTTTCCGTGCTTGTCATATCGCTCATGGTGCGCCCTCACTTGGAATGCTTCAGAAGCAAGGTCTGAAGTTGTCCGTTTTTGGAGAGCATCAGCCGCGACGTGACCGGCACCTCATAGCATTTGGTGTTGCCCGCGCCGTTGAGCACGGCTGTCCAGGCGGGCCACATCAAGCTGTGGACGGTTCTGACGTAGAGTTTGCCGTTGTAGTTCCAGACAAGCACGTCATCAGCCCCCGGCTCCACGCGAACGCGCACCGCCTTTTCCGGCGGAACGCGATCCAGAAACGCCAGCATGGAGGAATCCGCCGTTTCCTTGATGTCCCTGATGATCGGCAGAGCGGCTTTCGGGCCGTGGTGGGCGAGTTGGAACAACACCAGCGCGTCCGCCTTACGCTCAGGCGCACGCACGGAATCTGATTCCAGCCGGATGACCAACGGAATGTCCCGCGCTTCCAGTGTCACCACGAGCGTTGACGTGGCGTAGCCTTGCGTGGGCATGACGTTGAGCAGGTTTCCGTCCGGCAGTTCCGGGCGCAGCACCTGGAAATGGGACGGCCCGCCGTTGGTCACGGACGTGATGGGCCACGGCTGGCCCGTGGAATCGTGGAAGACCAGCGAGGTGGCGATATTGGCCGTGGTGAAAACGGGCACGGGAGAACGGCCCGGCTCCAGGGTCACGCGCACCGTGCGCGTGTTCAGAGTGGGCGACACGGGCAGCAAGGCGCGGTCGCGCTCGTCCGAACGGGAGCGGTATTCCTGTATTTGCCCCTGATCCAGCGGCATCATCTGCCGCAGGCTTTCCTCGAACAGTGCCTGAGCGTCCCTGGCTTTTTTCTCATCCGCACCGGTCGGGGAAGGTGTGCCCTGGCCAATGTTGTCGGCAGGCCCGGAATCGGGTTGTCCCAGGACAGAGAATTGCTTTTTCGTCGGAGCAGGCTGCGCTTTTTGCGCGTCGTCCGCCGAGGCCACAGGCGCGCCGGACAAGACGGTCATTGCCACAAGGCAAAATATGCTCAATCGGTTCACAATAGCTCCTTTGTGCTACGCGCAGGCGGTTACAGGGGATTCAAGCGGCCAGCCTGACCCGTTTCCGGCCTGGAAAAAACGCGCGACGGAAGGCAGCGTCTTCAGAATTTCGCCCAGAGGGCGGCAGTCGGAAGTTCTGGTTTCGCGCCGGATCGCCTGCGATGTTCCGTGGGTTTCCGAGGCAGCGGCGGTCTGGATTTTTCGCTTGAAGTCGTTCATGAACTCGACAATTCCAAGGGCGTTTGCCGGGGGAACGTCGGACGCGGACGGAGCGAGATTTTGGGAATGCAGGTGCAGCCACATTCCAAAGCTCATCGCGTTGTTGGAAGAGGGCGGAAACTTCGCCGCGAAAGCGTCAAACAAGGGCCGCAAGCGTTCTTTTTCCGCTCGTTGCTGTTCTTGTTTTCGCCGTTCCTGTTCTTCCCGTGCCTGGATTGCCTGATGCAGCTCCCGACTGTGCCGCTGTTCCGCCTGCTCGGCGGGCGGAAGAGGATCAAGCCAACGTTGCCCACGCAGCCAGTTGCCCATTTGCGGCACAAAACGGCCCTGTTCGCGTTGCCAGCCTTCCGAGTCCGCGAATCGCCGGATTGCCGCTCGGATTTCATCCAGGGGAGGAAGTTGGCCATTTCGCAGGAGCTTGAACCAGGCCATGCGGGCAAAGCCCTTGGCGTCCTTTTTGGGGTAGAGATTCCAGGTGCTTTCAAAGTCCAGAAGGGAAGAAGACACACCCCCCGCCGTAGGCGTGGTTGAAAAGTGGCGAACAGGCCGAGGCCGTGTCTGAACAGGCGCAACGGGGGGAAGGGGGGATTTTTTTTCTTTTCTTTGGTTGTTAAGATTGGTTAAGTAGCCAGATTTTGCCGCATGGCAGTCAAATTTTGACTGTTTATGGGCAAGATTTGTCTCCTGTTTCGCGCTGAAATCTTCAGGACGTAAAATGTAATAGACGGAAGAACGGTATTGTTCCCGCTTAACAGAAATGAGTTTTTCCCTGACAAGTTCAGCAAGATAGTTTTTAATGCTGCTGATGCTGCAAGAAAGTCTTTTGGCAAGCGTAGCCTGAGAAGGCCAGCAATGATCTTTGTCCGCAGCGTAGTCACATAAAAGCGCGTACATGGTTTTAGCTCCAAATGTAATGGACTTTTGCAAAACAAACTGTGGCAAAATAGGTCCGTAGATATTCCCTTTTGGTACAAATGTTTCCATTTTTCCTTTCTCCCTGCCCAGGAAAAAGACAAAAACAGCAGATTCGTTGTTGACAACGAGGAACCTTCCGGTTACTGTTGTTCTCATGTTACGTGCGTAAGAACACAGTTCTGCAAGAAGCCGTTGAGTTGCCGCTCGACGGCTTTTTTGTTTTTCTTGGGTTTGGCGCTATTTCCTCAATGGAAAGTCCTCTTGAGGCGAGTTGACGGATCGCTCAAACGTGGGCATCACGCATAACCGCAGAGGCAGCGCCGGGGAGGCTCCGGCGTCTGCCCGAAGTATGGCGCGGGGAGTGGAGGGGCACGGATGCGGGGTAATTCGTTTGGAGCCGAAGGAAGGAGGACAGGGCCGTATATGAAAAAAACTCCCGCCGACCATGTGGGGCGCATGGTCAGAAGGAGTTCTGTACGGAAAACAAAAAGGAGCAGACCCGAAAAAAACAAAGTTTTTTCGGAAAAAATTTTGTTCTCAATAACTACGGTATATTCTTGGGAAAAAGAAAGGCGATTGGCGGAAAACGGATAAGAAAATGGATAAGCAACCGAGGAAGAAAGCCGGTAAAAGCTGTCAGGGTCAGGCTCCGGTATCTTTCTATAAATATAAGAAATTAAAGAGAAACTATCCGTATTGGATGTATTAGTCTGATATGTGAGGGACTCTCTCTCTCTCTCTCTCTCTCTCTCTCTTCTCTTTCTTAATGTTTCAAGAAAAATACGGATATCTTTAAGCGCTTCAAGAGGATCAGGTATATGCTCCAGAACATGGAACATCGTTACCACATCGACATTTTCATTTGGTGGGACTTCATGCAAATATGGATAGACAAGCAGGCCGTGTTTGCGAAAGTGTTCTGTCATCTGCCGTTCGGGCTCAACGCCTCTAACACTGGACGCAATATTCCGAGCCGCTAGCAGAAAACCGCCCGCGCCACAACCTATATCCAAGACATCCTTTTTTTCAATGATATCTCTGAATTGTTTGACTCTCCGCAGAGAATCTTCCCTGTCTTGTGACAATAAGTGCTGCAGAGAAACGGGCGAGTTGTCATGCATATGGGAGTTTTCATAAAAATTTTTTTTGATGTGATCAAATGAAGATAATTGTACTAATCCGCAGTCATCACATTCCAAAGGTACTAATGATATATCGTCTCGAGCATGTCCTTGCCGTTGATGGTATGTTGTACAGCCACATAGATTACAACGAAAATATCTCATATCAGACCTCCATGCATATTTATATTTTAGGCGTGTCAATGCTGGCTCTCAAAGGCCAGGCCGCGCGAGGCAACCATCAGCGCGCCGAGCATGACCAGCACCAGCGCCGTGCCCATGAGCAGGGCGTAATCCTCCATCTGAAGAATGGCGTACAGCATGGCGTACAAGGCTGTAAGCAGCGCGCCCACGCCCAGCCCCCCCCTGACGTCGCGCAGGGCGGCGCCGACATAGGCGGCAATCATCAGTATGGTGCAGGCCGAGGCCGCCGCGTAGGAGGGCAGAAAGGCAAAATGTTCGGAAAGCGAAAGCAGGGTCAGATAAAATACCACCATGGCCAGACCCGTCAGGCCGTACTGTACCGGATGCAAGCGGGCGCGCAGGCCCAGCTCGAAAATGATGAAGGCCAGGAAGGTAAGGCCGATGAACAGAACGCCGTATTTCACCGAGCGCTCGATGAGGTGGTAATGCGTGGCCGTTTCATAAAGCTCCACGCCCGCGGTGAAGGAGGCAAAATTGTCCGGCCAGTTTTTCAGTGTGCCGAGATTGGGATATGACCGGGCCAGGGCGGGAATCTCCCAGGCGGCTCTGAAGCCCTGGTCGGTTATTTCGCGGGATGCCGGCAGCATGTCGCCCTGAAAGCTGGGGTGCGGCCAGGGCGAGTTCAGGCTGATGCCCGTCACGCCGCCCACGGGCGTGAAGCGGATGCCGCTGCTGCCATTAAACGCCAGATGTTGTGAAAAAGTGTATTCCCTGATCTCAGGCGAGAGCCGCACCGGAATGCGGAAGCCGTTTTTCAGCTTTGAAAAAGGCTGAATGCCCGGTTCGGCGTTGAGTTCGGAGCTGTTCCAGACCAGCGGCCCCACGGTGCGCAGGGCGTTGGGGTAGGAAAGACCCACGAGCACATAGGCTCCGGCGTAGTTGACGCTTTCCAGGGCGGGAACCGCCCGTTTCAGGGCGTCGTCTGAGGGCAGGTTGAATCGTCCCGCGAAGCGCAGATCGGCCGTGTAGACCAGGGAACGATAAATGCCGCGCTGGCGTTCCTGCGGGCTCATATCTCCGTTGAAGTCAAGCCGTGTGGGCAGCAGGACGAAGTAGCCCAGAGTCCAATGGCTTTCGGCGACAGTTTCATCGCTCCCGTTATCGCCGTCTGTTGCGTCCTTTCCGGGGGCGCGCCGGCGGGTGATCTGGCGTTCCGTATAGGGGATGAGCAGGATGGGGCCGGTCAGTTGCTGCTGGCCGCCCCAGGTTCGGCTGATATCCCGAACCACGTTGCGGTACAGCGAGGCCCGCTCATCCACAAGATTCTGAACCAGCAGCAGGGGGATGAGCAGCGCCAGAGCAATGGCCGCCACAATGGCAAAACGGAAAAGGGGCGACCCCGGCGGGAGAGAGGCCGCCGTACCGCTGGCGACGCCCGGATGGAGCGCGGCGGCGGAACCGCCGGAAACCGTCATGGCGTTTTCAGGCAATCTCTGTTCGGTCATCAGCGCCCCTGACCCATCAGCGTGCGGTCGTTTGTGAAAAAAGAACCGGCGGGCGCAGCAAAAAGCGCCGACCAGGGCCAGCAGTAGAACTAGCAGACCGACTGCGGAAATTAGCAGCAATTCCATAATCTCCCTCAGCGGGCCGGAGAGGGCGTCCGGCTGAAATAGCGGTAATAAAACAGCAGGATATAGAGAGGGGCCAGGTATGCCGCGCCCATCAGGGCTTCATTGACGGTAAAAAATTCGTTGCTGACGATCATCAGCAAAATGTTGTTGATGACGCCGAACGAGATTAGAAAGGCCAGGCGCACCTGACGGGGCAGGCCACGCGTGGCGGGCAGAGTGGCCGCGGTCATCACCACGCAAAGCAGGCAGGCCGCCAGCAGGGCGCTCAGGATCAGGGAGGGCGACTGGCGCAGCACTTCCGCGTAGTTGCTGAAGATGCCGAGATTGGAAATGACGATGGCCGTGGTAAGCAGGGGGAACTGACGACGCAGAATGCCCGCGCTCAGTCGGGGCAGGTTTCGGGTAAGCACGGCCGCCGCAAAGGGCAGCAAAATGGTGATGCAGAGCGAGACAGTCATGCCGCCCAGCGAGAAGTTTTCCGGCAGGTTCAGGCCGCCCGCGCCCACGGCGCGCAATGCGCCGTCCATACAGGAAAGCAGCAGCGGCAGGCTGAGCGGCAAAAGCAGAGAGGTGATGATGCTGCCCGCCAGAATCAGGGCCGTATTGGCCCCCAGCATAAGAGAAAACACGGCGGCCATAACCCCTACCGGCGCCGCGCCCAGCAGCAGCGCGCCCAGAGAAAATTCGGGCATGATCAAGCGGAAGACGGCAAAGGCAAGAACCGGCAACGCAAACAGGCGCAGCAGGGTGAGCCGGCAGACGACGCCGGACATGGCGCGCAGCTCACGCCAGAGAGCCCCCGCGCCCACCGCGAGAAAGCTGAGGTAGAGCATGACCATCAGCATCAGGCGGGGCATGGCCTCCAGCGGTTCGGCCAGTCCGGGCAAAAAAACCCCGGCGGCCATGGAAGCGAAGGAGGCGAACACCATGATCAGGTCGCGGAGTTGCATGCAACACCTCCATCATATCTCAGGCAGCTTGCCTGCTTATGACGCAAAAAACAAGACGGACTTTCTGCGTCTCACCATGCTCAATGTCATATGACGCCTTTATTCAGGTTTTTTGTGCACGGGGCGACTTGGGGGCAGCCGTTTTGCCGCCCTGGCGCGCAGCGGCTTTCTCCCGCTGCGCTTCGGCGCGGCATGGGAGAGGGCTGTGGGTAAGGGTTCCCCTCTCTCATGCCGCGATATCCTTTAATGCTTTTGCATTTGAAAATATTTGCCAGCAATATCCCACATTCCGAGCCGCGGGTTTCACGCCACCAGCGGGGCTGACGCCGCAAGCGAATTGCGGATGCCCGCCCGGTTCCGTAGAGTCAGACCCTATTACTGCACTGGTGGTCAAGGGCGCTGTTGGTTGTGTTCCGCCACAATTAGCCGTCAAAAACGGCCTTTTTCGCGCTGGCCGCGTCACTGTGAAATTTTTGTCGGTCATGTGCATGAGTACACTCACTCCAAAAAACGCCCATTTCCTTGCCAGCGCGAAAAATTCCTGTTTTTTGGATTCTTGTGGCAACAGCCCCCGCCCTTCGCCGCTTTGGGAGGCGAGCGGAAAAATCTCCCTTTGTGCCGACAAACAAAACTCATAACGTATTTTTCAATGAGGTCTGAGCATAGAGCATTTCATGAGCGAAATACTC